>JAJTHV010000085.1 GCA_021300095.1 Flammeovirgaceae bacterium
AATCATTGGTTTGACCAAATACCGATTTGCCCAGTGTACAAAAAAGCAACAAAAGGATTACCGGAAGAACCGCAACATTCAATTTACTCCAAAATCTATCCATTGATGGAAATACTAGCAAATTGAACTGCCTTCGCAAAAACTTCACATTGAATATTGGTTAGGGATCAACTGAGTGAAACGGATAATAGAATCACTATTGTATGTACTCGCTCAGGTCTTTATTTTTTATTAGTCCACTCAACTTTTCCTTGACTATTTCTTTTGTAATAGTCAATGAAGCGGGTGGTTTAATTTTATCAGGCACATCAAATAAAAACTCATTCAATAACTTACTCATCACCGTGTGTAAGCGTCTGGCTCCGATGTTTTCTATCTCGGCATTAATATCAAAAGCAGTTTGGGCAATTTCATTGATTGCTTCTTCCTCAAATGCAATCGAAACATCTTCTGATTGAAATAATGCCTCGTATTGTTTCGTGAGCGCATTCTTTGGTTCTGTTAATATACGTACAAAGTCCTTTTGTGTGAGACTGTTTAACTCTACACGTATGGGAAATCGGCCTTGTAATTCAGGAATGAGATCCGAAGGTTTCGAAATATGAAAAGCCCCGGCTGCCACAAACAATACATGATCTGTCTTGATGGAACCATATTTTGTATTGACTGTACTACCCTCCACTATTGGCAGCAAGTCACGCTGCACACCCTCGCGGCTCACATCCGGTCCGCCTCCCCCCTTCTTGCTGGAGCCCGATGCGATTTTATCAATCTCGTCAATAAAGATAATACCCGCATCTTCGGCTTTGCGAATGGCTTCTTCCTTCACTTCATCCATATCAATCAACTTAGCAGCTTCTTCTTCCATTAGAATCTTTCGAGCTTCCGCCACCGTTACATTGCGCTTTTTCGCTTTCTTGGGCATCATGCCACTGAGCATCTCCTGTAGGTTCATCATTGAAACTTCATCCATCATCCCTGCACCAATCATGCCGACACCCGGTGCTCCACTCTGTTTGATATCAATTTCAATCTTGCGTTCTTCCAATTCTCCGTTTTTGATTTTCTCACGAAATAAATTGCGGGTCCGTTCATTCAACTCTACATCCGAAGATGGCACTTCCTCCGCATCGCCATTGGGCATCTGAAATCCTGCCGATTTTCGCATAGGGGGAATTAGGGCGTCTAGGATCATTTCTTCTACTGTTACAGCTGCCTTCTCTTTCACTTCTTCCTTCTTGCGTGCTTTAACCATGTTGACCGATTGCTCGACCAAGTCGCGCACCATGCTTTCCACATCGCGGCCTACGTATCCTACCTCGGTGAACTTCGATGCTTCGACTTTTACAAAAGGAGCATCCGCTATTTTGGCAAGCCTGCGTGCGATTTCTGTTTTGCCTACACCTGTCGCACCAATCATCAGAATGTTGTTGGGAATAATATCATTCTTAATATCTGACTGAACATTCATTCTTCTCCATCTGTTTCTCAACGCAATGGCCACGTTGCGTTTCGCATCATGCTGACCGATGATGTACTTATCCAATTCCTTTACAATCTCCTGCGGGGTAAGTCCTCCAATTTTTTCCATTTCCATATTAATGATAAGTTGTAAAGGTAGAACCTATTAGAGAAATGAAAAAGAATTTCATTAGAGTCTTTTAGGTTCTGTTTACAGTCTTACCAGACAATACATACGGTGAAAGCAAACACTACTTTTGGTTTAATTGGATGCCTGATAAAAAAGAGGATGGTACAAATCATGCATTCGAATGCATGATTTGTAACAATAAAACGTTAAAATTGAGCCAAATTAAGGCATTTTTTAAAAGTCTGTTAAATTTTCTTGAAAATGTACTATTTTTGAATGATGTTTTTTATGGTATATCGGGAAGCAAATAAATGGTTACGGATATTAGCTAAAGAGTTCCGCTCTGTAGCTGTGGTAGGTCCACGTCAAAGCGGAAAGACTACGCTCGTGCTCGAAACATTTGGTAAGAAGCCATATGTATCACTGGAAGATCCAGATGAACGTCAGATGGCTGATAGTGATCCCCGTGCATTTTTAGATCGATTCAAAAACGGAGCTATCATTGATGAAGCACAACGCGTGCCGGCATTATTCAGTTACCTTCAAAAGATTCTGGACAACACCAAAAAAGACGGGTTATTTGTACTCACGGGTAGTAATAATTTTTTACTGCAAGAATCCATCTCACAAACATTGGCAGGGCGAATTGGCTACATCGATCTACTTCCTTTCTGTTATAGTGAACTAACACAAGTACCTATCAAGAAAGAAAACACTGATCACTTGATTTGGAAAGGCTGTTACCCGGAAGTGCATGATCGCGAGCGCAACCCCGCTGTTTGGTACTCCGCTTATATTCGTACCTACGTGGAGCGTGATGTGCGCCAGCTTAAGAATATTACTGACACCATTCTGTTCACTCGTTTCTTACAATTATGTGCCGGAAGAATTGGGCAACAATTAAATCTGGTTTCATTGGCGAATGAGTGCGGGATTGATGTGAGAACGACTCAAAATTGGTTAAGTGTTCTTGAAAGTAGCTTTGTCATTTTTTTATTGAAACCTCATCATAAGAATTTTAATAAGCGATTGGTAAAGACGCCTAAACTCTATTTTTATGATACAGGCTTAGCGTGTTCGTTGCTGGGCATTAAGTCTGAAAAAGAACTGACCAACTCCCATTTCCGGGGATCGCTTTTTGAAAGTTATGCCATTGCCGAATGTCTGAAAAACAAACATAACGCAGGAAGTCAAACTTCTTTTTATTATTGGCGCGATAATAAAGGCGTGGAAATTGATTTGCTGGCTGAGAATGGAAGAAAACTTCTGCCTATCGAAATCAAATCCACTCAAACATTTCGGGAGGATCATCTGGTCAACCTTCGCAAATGGAATGATTACGCCTCACAACGAGGGGGTGTACTGATCTATGACGGTCCACAGAGTTTTACGCGGAGCGATGGGATTTCTATCGCCAACTGGCGTGAAATTGGGACGCTCAAGAAGTTATACAAGTAGCTGATTTTGGTCAGCTACACAGAACTTCCCGATTTCTGTTCCATGATACTAAACTCCATCGGCTTTTCTACCTTTTCTTTTAACAGAGCTATCTTCAGAACTTGTTCTACCGAATCCACGTAATGGAAAGTCAATCCTTTGACATAGTTCTTCTCAATCTCGGTTATATCCCGTTGGTTGCGAGCACTTAAAATAATCTCTTTGATGCCGCTTCGCTTGGCAGCAAGAATTTTTTCTTTGATACCTCCTACCGGCAATACTTTTCCGCGCAAGGTGATCTCACCCGTCATGGCCAGATTGGATTTTACTTTGCGTTGTGTAAAGATCGATGCGAGTGAAGTTAACATCGTAATACCTGCGGAAGGTCCATCTTTCGGCACAGCTCCTGCCGGTACGTGAATGTGCAAATCGTATTGCTGAAACACACGATGATCAATACCCAACGGCTCCGCATTTGACTTCAGGTATGACAAAGCTGCCATGGCCGATTCTTTCATCACATCACCCAGCTGACCAGAAATCGTGAGCGCGCCTTTTCCTTTGCTCAAACTTGATTCGATGAACAAAATATCACCTCCTACTTGTGTCCAAGCCAAGCCCGTTACAACACCTGCAATATCATTTCCCTGATATAACTCCTCATCAAATATTTCCGCACCCAGTGCCTTCACTACATATGCAGGCGTAATCTCTTTCTCAAATTCCTCTTCCATTGCCTTTGACTTGGCAACACTGCGCACCACCGATCCTATCTTGCGCTCAAGGCTGCGAACACCTGATTCGCGGGTGTAACTTTCGATCACCTTCAGCAAAGCTTCTTTTGCAAACTTCACTTCGGTTACCCCCAAGCCGTGTTCCTTCAATTGCTTCGGCACCAGATGCTTCACCGCAATCTGTAACTTCTCCTCTACTGTATATCCTGTCAATTCAATTATTTCCATACGATCGCGCAAAGCCGGTTGGATGGTATCTAACGAGTTGGCCGTGGCAATGAAAAGCACTTTCGATAAATCGTATTCTACCTCGAGATAGTTATCGCCAAAAGCATTGTTTTGCTCAGGATCTAAAACTTCCAGCAACGCAGATGATGGATCGCCCCGAAACTCGGAACGCACTTTATCAATTTCATCCAACACAAAAACCGGATTCGATGATTTTGCCTTCTTCAGATTCGCCAGGACTTTTCCAGGCATGGCACCGATATAGGTTTTGCGATGACCACGTATCTCTGCTTCATCATGCACACCTCCCAACGACATGCGTACATAGTTTCTTCCTAACGCCTTAGCGATGGATTTTCCCAACGAAGTTTTTCCTACACCTGGAGGTCCATACAGACAGAGAATAGGGCCCTTCATATCTTGCTTTAGCTTGAGCACCGCTAGGTACTCAATAATTCTGTTCTTTACTTTCTCTAAACCGAAGTGATCTTTGTCCAACACTTTGCGTGCGTTTTTAAGATCGAAGTTATCGGTAGTATAATCATCCCAAGGTAAGTCGAGCATGAACTCGGCATAGTTCATGGCAATCGGAAAATCAGGTGCTTGAGGATTGGTGCGTTGAAGTTTGTCCAACTCTTTTGCAAAATGTTCGGCTGCCTGCTTCGACCATTTCTTTTCAGCTCCGCGCTTACGTAGCTTCTCAATTTCCTTGTCAGGCCCATCAAAGCCTAACTCATCTTGCAATACTTTA
>JAJTHV010000218.1 GCA_021300095.1 Flammeovirgaceae bacterium
CAAATTCACACCAATTTAAATGGAATGGTCAGAGAGTTTGTCAGAACTATGTATCAGGACAAGAAAGGCAACTATTGGTTCGGCACAAATGGAAATGGCATTATCCGATACGATGGAAAAACGCTAGAAACGATTACACACGAAGGTAAACGCTTGAATAATGTCGTTCGCGAAATTGTTGAAGACAAGGCAGGAAACATTTGGTTCGGCACCGACAACGGACTCATAAAATACGATGGCGACACGTTCGTTACGTTTGCCGAAAAAGAAGGATTACAAAATAAAGAAATCTGGGGTTTGACGATTGACAACAGCGGACTCTTGTGGGTCGGTTCAGTGGGTGGAGTGAGCCATTTCGATGGCAAAAAATTCACACCCTTTTTGTTGCCCGAGACAAAGGTTGAAAACCCAAAGCACATGTTGTCGGATAAATTGATATTCAAATTTATGCAAGACAAAAATGGAAGCATGTGGTTCGTTACCGATGGAAATGGAATTTTTACATACAAGAATGGCGAATTCATTCACGTAACTACAAAAAATGGACTTACCGATAACAATGTTGCGGATGTTTTACAAGACAAACAAGGAAACATTTGGATAGGAACGTTTAATGGAGGGGTTAGTAAGTTCGATGGAAAAACCTATACCAACTTTACCAAAGACGGAGTGATTAAAGGTTTAGAAACTTATAATTTTGTTGAAGACAGCCAAGGCCATATTTGGTTTTCGGCAGAAGGCCATGGTGTTTACCGATACGATGGACTTACGTTTACGCAATACTCGATTTTCAATGGCTTAACTTCAAATGTTGTTCAAAGTATTTACCAAGACAATAAAGGCCAGATTTGGTGCGGAACCTGGCAAGGCATATGCGTGTATGATGGACAAAAATTTGTGGATGCAAAAGACAAAGAACCTTGGACGAAATAAGCTCGGTTGCAATTTAAAATGATGATTATTTAAAAAAGAGACTATGGTAAAGTTAGGGTACACTATTCTATACGTTGCGGACGTAGCTAAGTCGGTAGGGTTTTATGAATCCGCTTTTGGTTTTTCGAGAAAATTCATAACACCCGAAAATGACTATGCAGAATTAGCCACAGGGGAAACCACCCTTTCGTTCGTTTCCTTGGAATTGGCAAATTCAAACTTGCAAAAAGGATTTAGAACCAGCCATCAAGGTGACAAGCCTTTTGGAATTGAATTAGCTCTGGTAACGGATCATGTGCAAGAAGTAATTGATAAAGCCTTGGAACATGGAGCAATTGTTGAAGAAAAGCCAATTGAAAAACCGTGGGGTCAGACCGTTGGTTACATTCGAGATATTGATGGATTTTTACTGGAGATATGTTCACCCATAAACCAGTAAACGCGAAACACTTGATGCTAAACTTGGCAACACCTAGCGTCTCGAAACACGCAATCACCTGCAACTAGTAACTTGCAACCAGTAACCCCTCACGTCTCGCAACACAACGTCCCCAAGCCCCAAGTCCCAAGTCTTAACTGATATAATTACTCATTTGCAGGAGTGGGGTAGAAGCGCGAAATTTGGTATGCTCTTAAGATTATCGAGCATAAGAAAGTAGGAGCAAGGTGTATGGGTAATGCGCCACCTGTTTTACACATCCATTGAATTCAATATAAAAATTGCCTAACAGAGTAGTATGGAAAAAAAAGACCTTTACAAACTGACAGACCAAGAACTATTAGTCGAGAAGAAAAAGTTGATGCAATCTAAACTCTTCTTGGCAGCATCAATTGGTTTTATGGCGGGAATACTCATTTTCGGATTTGTTGCCTGGAGCCTCAATTCCGAAAAGCGTTTTGGATTCCTCATTCCCATGTTAATTCCGATCATTTTCATTTACCGAATGCTCAAAGCCCCCAATAAAAACAAAGATTTAGAAGACATCTTGAAAGAACGGAAGTTAAACTGAAGAAGCAAAGAATGTTTGTCAATTACTTTCAGAAGTTAGGTTGTAAGAATGCGCTTTATCTTGATGGGTTTGTGTCACGGACGTATTGGCCGGAAGGCACTGGATTCAAACCGATGGCAATTTCGGAGTAATAATCGGTGTCATCCTAAACCCATAGAGCAGACATGGCAAAAGTTGGCCAAGGAGCAGTTCGGGCAGCTAAGCTATGCAACAAAAAATTATTATTAGAAAAATGGTAAATACGTCTCTGAAATTGAGACGGCCAAGGGTAAGGAAGAATAAATGGCTGTTGAAATGGTCAGCCAACTTCGTGCGAAGGAGGCCACTTTGAAAAAATAGTTGAAGTAAAAAAGAAGAACTTGAGTCTGGATACCGTGGAGTTGATTGTGTCAATCGAAGATCACTTTGAGATTAGAATTCCTGATCCTGTAGCGGAAAAATTAAACACGGTTCAGGATATCGTGGATTGCGTATATACGATGATAAAAGATAGACCAGAAAACGGGATCCTCGACAGCGGGCATATAGCGAAAGTAGTCATTGAACTGATCAGTGATAAGAGTGGTATTCCGGTTGATCAGATAAAGTTGGAACATAGCATCACGAATGATCTTGGAATGGATTAGGAGTTGGTTTTATTTATTTTTAGCAATGAAATCTATAAGATATGCATCAATCCATAAATAGAGTAGGACTGCTTTTGCTTCTGATAGCAGGAATTCTATCCTTTACTGGTTTTCAATCGAAACCAATCGAAACAATTGTATCATATACGGTCGATCCGAAGAAACAGCACCTGAAATTCTTTTGGAAGGATGATCGTGGCACGTTCATAAAAAGCCTTCAAAACCTAAAAGTGTATGTGGAAGGCAAGAACGCAAAGCTTGTTTTTGCAACGAATGGTGGAATGTTTGATAGTGATGGAACCCCGCATGGATTGTTTATTCAGAATAAGATAAAACTTACTGAATTGGATACGGCCAGCGGGCAAGGTAATTTTTATTTGAAACCCAATGGGGTATTTTATTTGACCGAGAACCATGTTCCTGTCATTTGCAAAACAACTGAGTTTAAAGATCACCCTTCCATTCAAGACGCTACGCAATCTGGACCTATGCTTGTTGCGGATGGTCAAATACATAGTGCATTCAAGCAAGGTTCTACAAATGTAAACATCCGAAATGGTGTAGGTATTTTGCCCGACAATAACGTGGTGTTTGCCATGTCTGTCAACCCAATCAACTTTTATGATTTTGCCACTTACTTTCAGAAGTTAGGTTGCAAGAATGCGCTGTATCTTGATGGGGTTGTGTCACGGACGTATTGGCCGGAAGGCAACTGGATTCAAACCGATGGAAATTTCGGAGTAATAATTGGTGTTATCGATAAACCCATAGAGCATTATCCTTCTAAAGGAAATTAGAAATAAACTTATTGCTGCTTATCAGTGGCACGATCTTCTACGCCATTATTTGTTTTTTGTTTGCTACTAATTTCTGGTTCACGATCAAGGGCATCACAGTTCTCGGTATAAATTAATTTAGAAAAAAAATATCTTTTAATCTGCTGCGCAAAAAGACTGCGCAGGCTGCCCTCACATTTGTAGTGTGATTGAAAAAAGGGGGTGCGCTAACGCTGGAGGGTTAGGCCAGACTGTAAATCTGGTTCTGATAAGAGTAGTCGGTTCGAATCCAACCACCCTCACGCATGTAAAACGTTTAAATGTAAGAGAATATGAAAAGAGTTAGAATCAACCAGGGAAACGTGGGATTAGTGTTCAAAGACAACAACTACCAACGCGTGATCACCGAAGGAGAATATTGGTTTTGGTGGGACGAAATCATCTATGCATATGACCAAAGCAAACCATTTCACTCAGCCGTAGAACTGAATTTATTGCTGCGCGATGAAAAATTGGCGGCTATGTTGCAAGTGGTTGAGGTGCGAGACACAGAAATTGTATGGCACTATGAAAATGGAAACTTCAAAGCGGTGTTAACGCCCGGACGCTATGCCTTCTGGAAAGGTGTGATGAACTACTCGTTTACACGCATCGACTTGAGCAAAGTAGATATTATAGAAGCAGTGGATGCCAACCTATTTTCCCGCAAGGAAATTGCACCCTTTGTGCGGGCATTTGTTGTAGAAGCCTATGAAGCGGGTGTTTTGTTAGTAGACGGTAAGTTTCGTCAAATGCTGACGACCGGAGTTTATTACTTTTGGAAGAACGCTATTGCAATAACCGTAATGAAAGCAGACTTACGTCAACTGCAATTGGAGGTGGCAGGGCAGGAGATATTAACAAAAGACAAAGCGGCATTGCGGGTCAACTTCTTTGCGCAATACAAAGTGGTGGATGTGCTCAAGGCGTTGTTGGATAACAAAGAGTATGAAAAGCAATTATACATCCTCTTGCAATTGGCTTTACGCGAATACGTGGGCACTTTATCTCTGGATGAATTGCTGGAGAGAAAAGAGTCCATCGCACAAGTGGTGATGGCTTCCATGGCAGATAAGGCAGCGCTTTTGGGAGTAGAGCTCAAAGACTGTGGCGTTCGTGACGTAATCTTACCCGGTGAAATGAAAGATATCATGAACCAGGTATTGGTGGCACAAAAGAAAGCCGAAGCCAACGTCATCATGAGGCGTGAGGAAACAGCCTCCACCCGCAGCTTGCTGAATACTGCTAAGCTGATGGAAGACAATGCCATGTTGTTCAAGTTGAAAGAGATGGAATATGTAGAGAAGATAGCCGACAAAATCAACAGTATCTCATTGTCGGGTGGCAATCAGATCATTGACCAGTTGAAAGATATCTTTGTTCCTGCCAAGTAAAGTAGAGGCGCTTTTGGCGCTTCTTTTTTTTTAGGGCAATTGAATCAATAAATAGCATCGACACTGTAATGTATTGCAACTCCTTTGAATCAATAGTAGTTGCTAATTTCTATATTGCTCCTAAAATCAAAAGATTGTCATGATGAGTCGATATTGGATTTTAGCTTTTATACTATGTGCATATTCTTTGAAAACAGGATTTTCACAAATTCAAGGAAATATCATTCTTGAACGATATGAGAAATCGAAACTGAATGTTGATTTTGATAGTGAAAATGCCCGAATCTTGAGTGTTCAAAAGTATAATGATGCAATTGATTCGTTGAACGAAAACCCGGATAGTAAAGAACTGTTATACTATCGCGCAATGTGTCATTACATCAATTCCCAGGCCTACAAAGCCTTCGAAGATATCTCAATTTACCTAAAGCAACCGGGTGCCAACGGCTATTATGCAAATCTGTTGCTAGCAAAAATTGAGTATTTGCGTCTGAAGAAATTCCAAGCCATTGAAGCATTGGATAGGGCAATGGCTATGGAGCCCGGAAAGCCATTGGCTTATATTGAAAAGAGCAGAATTTATGCGTTGACAGGAAACACAGATGAAGGGTTAAGTTTTATCAACAGACAACTAAAGCGGTTCCCCGATCAGGCAAGTTTCTATCTCTTTCGAGGACTCTTGATGCAGTATAGTCAAAATGAAAAGAAGGCAATCCAAGATATCTCCATCTATCTTTCATCTGGACAACTTTCCAACAAGTCTGATCTCATATTGGCCCATTTCAATCTGGCGCAATGCTATACTTCAATCAAGGATTATGGGAAGGCATTGGTACAAGTAAATAAGGGACTGGAAATGTTTCCGGATTATTCGCCCGGCTACGGAGTAAGAGGAGAAATTTATTTTTATCTCAAAGACTATCGGGCTGCACTGAATGACTTTTTGGTGATGGAAGAAAGATACAAAAGCTCAGCCTATTTTGGTATGCAAGGATTTATCTATGAGAATTTGGGAGAACTCGCAATGGCTTGTCAATAC
>JAJTHV010000113.1 GCA_021300095.1 Flammeovirgaceae bacterium
AATAAAATGGGTTCGATAATAGCTTATGACCCTAAAGCAAATACTGTTAATTTCATACATTCCTTTAATGGATTAGATGGCGCCAATCCAGAGAATTGTAGCCTTTCAACATTTAAAGATGAGCAATTCTTATTTATTCTTAAGGAAGTAGTTAACGTGAAATTTGGAGATGCCCCGTTCGAATTATCCAACGTAGTTAATTCTACATCTGGCCTTCCCATTCAAGCATTGATAGAAGATCCTTCTATAGCAACCATAAGTAATGGTATGATCATTATTAAGAAACCGGGGATAACAAATATCATTTTGAATCAGTTAGGGGATTCTGAACATTTGCCTGCGAAATCTTTGATTGTGAAGTTTGTTGTTGATAAGGCAGTACTGCAAGTTACTGCACCTCAGTTATCGAAAATTTATGGTGAGGATATGCCGGAAATAGTACTAAGCTATGATGGATTTAAAGGAACTGATGATATTAAGGTCATTGATGTTTTACCCACAATAAGTTACACAGCTACTAAAACGAGTAATGTAGGTACATATCCTATAACTATTATTACTGGAAATGATGAAAATTATTCATTCTCTCTAAAGGATGGGTATATTGAAATTAAGCAATCTAAACAAGTTATTACTTTTCCCACGGTTGGAAAAATAACTGGTGATGCTCCATTTGATTTAAATGCAACTAGTTCTTCTGGTTTGGAAGTTTTTTTTAAAAGCGATAACACAGAAATATTGGCGGTTCAGGGCAAGACTGCGACTATACTAGGTTTTGGTATTGTGCAAATTGTTGCTTCCCAGCCTGGAAGTCTCAACTTCTTTGCCGCAGATGATGTTGTTCAGTCAATAGAAATAAAGCAGGTCACTGTAGGGACAGATAATGACGTAGCAAATAAACTAGTGGTTTATCCTATCCCTGCTACGAATAGACTCTTCATAGAATTTGATGGCGAGAAAAGACCAGAACTAATTCAGATTCTTGATTTAATTGGTCAGGTTGTTATGGAGGTGAAGATAATCGAAAGAGATAGCATTGATATATCATTACTACCACCCGGATTATATTTTTTGAGGAGCGAAGTAGCTAATGTTAGGATTCAAAAATTATGAAAGTATAATGAATAGAATTGATGCAATCAACCCGGTATTGATGAACAAACAAATGAAGGCAATTATCGATAAGAAGAAATAGCAATGAGTGCCGGACCCGATCAACCTGTAAGTAATGGAGGTGAAGAATTACCTTCCAAGAAGGTATCGGCTATTGTAAAGGATTGGAAGAAATATCTTTTTGAGTTTCTTCTAATCTTTACGGCTGTGTTTCTCGGTTTTTTGGCCGACAGCTTTCGCGAAAACTATGGAGAGCGGCAGCAGGCCATTGCTTTGGCCCGAAGTTTTTATGAGGAGTTGAAGAATGATTCGATAACCATAGCTTCTAAAATTGAAGGACGCCACCAAAAGGAAAATTCAATCAAATACATGATTGAATTTTTTCGGGATAGCAGTCTCACGTCCCAATCAAAAGAATTGCCCTATCATTTTATCTGGGGAGTCACTGCGCGATCACCCATTATTTTTACTCCCCGCACCGTAGTGTTAGAACAATTGAAGAGTTCGGGATCGCTGCGGTATTTTAAGAACGATCGCTTGCAAAAACTAATTGGCGATTTGTCGGTTTCAATTGATTACATTCTGGCCAGACAAGAATATGAGAACTCCATCTTTGCTTCGTACATGGAACCCATCATGATCAATCACATGGATTTTGACTTTCAACACAAACTATGGCAGAATAGTGTGAACATTTTTGATCGCCTCGAAGAGTATCACACCAGCGATGAATACATTCCTTTTACCATTTCGCAACCTGATCAAATCAACCGGCAGGCGTTGATGAATGCGCTGGGGTATTATCACACCAATGGATTGCTTTCTACACGACTGATTGCTTTTCAAAAGTATGCAGTAGTAAATGGGGCGTTGTTAAAGGAGCTAAGGGCTGAATATGGGCTTAAATAAATCAATTGCGTTAGAATTTATCAAAGCGACATGGATTGATTTAAATCTAATTCCTATTTCCCCATCGCCTGATTCACCATCGACTTATCGCCTGTCATTTCCCAATGGATAAGCGAAACCGGAATAATGCCTTTACGATTGAAGTCGTCCATAAATTCTTTCAATATAAACTTACCTTCACGCTGGCGGGCATATTCTGCAATCAATTGGTCAATCAAAATTTTTCCCATCACATAACTGCTGCCATAGCCCGGCTGTTGTAGGTAAAATTGTTCTTCATGTTGAATGGTTCCTCCATCCGCAGGAAGCAATCCCCACGGCACCCATTTAGATGCATACTGTGTTGCCTGATCAAATGTGTATTCTTGTCCGTGTTGACGCAAGCCACCGAGCCCACGGGCTGCGCGTTGTGCGAGCATAATATAAACTAATTCTTTGGCGCGCGGACGCTTCTCCAACATACCCATGTTCATCACCAATTCTTCCATCGCTGTGGCCATCCCCTCAGCACGGCTGTCAAAAATATTATCGAGCAAAGGCACATTGCGAATGGCACTTTCGTATGGCTCTTCGCGATTGCGTGCCAGATCAATCCAATGGTTGTGATGCGCACGCATGGGCATAGGGTCGCGGTAGTCTACTTCATCAAAGAAGCCACGCAACTCTTTCGTGTCCACAAATTCATGAATCTGTGCCCGCATGGCCGGATCCATGTAGGGCTTCATCGTGATGATATCTTGCTTTTCAAAAAAGTCGAGGTAGTCCGTCACTCCTTGGTTCAGTAGTTTTTTATATGCTTCGGCAGTGGCTGCTTTTTCGAGTTTGGGTAAGTTTCGATTTTGATGTTCCATCAGCCGCAGCGCACTGTGCGAACGGTAGAGTTCACGTTCTAGTAATGTTTCTTCGGATTCATAGGTAAGAGGTAGGAGATGAACATTTTTCAAATACCACGTGTAGTTTTCTTTTCCTACTCCAGAGATTCCGGTTTTAGAAGGAGCTTGGGTAGTTAGCCATTCTGCAAATTGATCAGAGGCTTGCTGCGCGGTACGGGCTGCCGCAGCCAGGTCGGGAAATGTTTTTTCAACCGCAGTAGCAAACGCGTTTAAGTCACTGCTTTGTTCTTTTATGGTACGAATGCCTGTCACCCACAAGTCTTTGGCGTTGCCAGTTAGGTTGATTTTGGCTTGTTCATAAACGGCCGGTGCTTTACGAAGTTGAGAAGCAATCGAAGCTGCATCTTTTTCAGAAAGTGGCGAAGTATAGGAGGGAAGATCGACTGCACCATACATGTTGGCACCTTCACGCTCGGGCACATCGGATGGATACGGATAGAACCAAACATAAAATGCAGGGTCTCGCACCCAAGGTTGCTTTACGCGATGATCAAAGTCGAGGCTATTCATTTCTGCCCACACCAAATACCAATCTACCTGATGTTTGATAGGCCATTGAGTCGTATCAAATGCATTTAATCTTGCTTGCCATTGCGCCAATTCTTGTTGTTGCTTTTGCATGGCGACTGTGCTGTAATCGGCAAGTCCGCTGACCAACTCTGGAGAATGGAACTCGCGCCAATCGTTAAACAAAGTCACCAATTGGCTGTACTCTTTGGTGCTAGGTTGTTGACCGATCGTTTCCGATTTCTTGGGGTCACAGGCTGCCATGGCGAGCAAACTGATTATCAAAAGGAGTGTTTGGGTAGATTTTAGCATATTAGCACGGTTAAGGTAAGATGGCAATCCTAAATCTAAGTACTTTTTAAGAGTATTTAAATTTCTGTTCGTAGAATATGCGGAGTTTTCTTCCCTTACCCGTACCTTGCAGGAAACCGAAAAATTGGAATCCATACAACTGGCCATTTTAGGATTAGAAAAAGAATAATCAACCAAACAATCAATTATGGCCAAATCGCAAGAAACATGGAACAAAAAGGAAATGGAGAAAAAGCGTCTCAAGAAGAGACAAGATAAAGAGCAGAAGAAAGAGGAGCGGAAAGCAAATGCTAAAGAAGGCACCTCTTTTGAAGATATGATTGCTTATGTAGATGAAAATGGCAATCTGAGCTCAACTCCTCCTCCCATGGTGAAGCGGGCCATTAAAGCAGAAGATATTCAGGTCGGAGTGCCTAAGCGGGTGGATGTAGTTCAAGACACTGTGCGGAAAGGAATCGTTACCTTCTTCAATGATTCAAAAGGATATGGATTCATCAAAGATCAGGAAACACAGGAAAGTGTGTTTGTTCATATGAATGGGTTGATCGATCCGATCAAAGACAATAGCAAAGTTACTTTTGAAGTAGAAATGGGTCACAAAGGCCCCAATGCAGTTAAAGTTCGATTGGCTGTAGGTTAATCATCATCACAATTGAGGATGGGTGTCAGGTTACTGACTACCCACCATTTTTTCCATCAAAATTCAATGTGAACACGAAGCCCTACTACATGGGCAGGGCCACGGTCTTTGTTGAAACCCGGATTAACAACAAACTGATAATTGGCGGTGGCATAAAATGAATCCGAGAAAATATTCGCCCGATAAAACAATTCGGTTACACACTCAGCACCTTCATTGAGAGATCCATCCCCAACAATAAATCCATAACCACCAGAAGCTAAATAGCGACTGTGCTCTGGCGAGAGCGTGCTTACAACAGTAGCCACACCAGCATAATCATTCTTTCGCTTCCATCGTTCACCTTGAAACCCTAAACCAGCACTGGCCGACCGATCAATCTCTGTGAATGCCCACGTTTCATTTTTTCCATCATTCCAACTCGCGCGCGCGAAAAGCCCGATGCCATTTCCAATTTCCTGCTCCAGATTAATTCCAAATCCATATTTAGAGCGGCTATAGAGACGAGTACTTGTAATATCCGGAGCGGCAGGATTAAGTTGCACAGATAGGTTGTAGTTGCCCATACGTGCTTGCGTGTAGAATCCCAACAAACGAATTTTACCACTTCGCTTTGCGAGTTGAATTGGCTTTTCAAATTCAATCACGCTTGAATTAGCTTGCCCCACATTTAAATCCAAATCATTGCCATTGGCATCTTTCGGAACCAATGTAGTGGCACCTCGCACTTTATATTTTTCGTTTCCGTATTCGAGCACTACACCCCACGTATAACCTCGCACGTTGGCCGGATAATCCCACGCCCCATTACTCATCAGACCCCAGTTGAGAAATTGCGAGCGTGGATCGTGACTGTATGCATTGTTGTCGAAATAGTCGGCAATACTGAATTTACCGACCACGACCATTAGATATTCTTTAGCCCTGGATTTATACACTTCATTGGGTCCGGAACCAATGTATTCTTGGGTATCATCCAGATTAATGATTTGTTTGAGGAACATGCGTGCAACATAAATTTTTGGCTCAGGGTCGCCTACACGAAAGGCTTCTCCATTGGTGAATGCGGCTATACCTTTGGCACTGCTGATACCACTACCTCCGGCTACTTCGGGGTTGATGTAAAGCCCGGCTCCCTTCCAAAGTTTTGTTCCCCAAAAAATCGTGGCTGTTAATGTGCTTGCAGATTCATCGCCTTTGCCCAAACTATTGTTTCCGGTATAGGGCGCATTCATTGCAAAATGATATTGGCTGACACTTGTCAACTGAAAGTGGAAATTAGGATTGAAGTTGGTGGTGCTATCGGGTATTGTAGATTCTTGTGCGGTTGCCTCGAAACCAATTAATAATGTTACCAGGTAGGCAAAAATGTTTGATACCTTCATCCTTCAAAGATAACCCAAATTCCATTTATTGCATGTCAAACTAGTATGTATGGGTTGATCGATCCGATCAAAGACAATAGCAAAGTTACCTTTGAAGTGGAGATGGGACACAAAGGTGCTAATGCCGTCAAGGTAAGATTGGCTGTCGGTTAATTGTTATCCAAGAATGAGTTGCCAGCCTATAGACTCTAGGTGGATTTTAAACCTAAATGACTACATCAGAACTCGTTCTGGGTTTTTATTCCGTTCATTGGTTTAATGGAAATTTATAGTGGATTTTATAGAAATACTTGACAAGTATCGCCAAGAAAAGGGTTCTATTTCTTTTTTACCTAAGATTAAGTGTAAAACAAAAAATCATGATTTTTCTGTTTACTATTTATAGATAGTGCCATTACATTAGCTTTATCTTTTGGTAAAGTTTCATACAAGTGTTTTTAAAAAGGAAACAATACCAATGATTATAATGATGATCAGGAATATTAAATTCCTCCAAAGTGCCTTTTTAATATTCATAAGCCCTTGTTTTGTATTCTATTTCCAGCCACCCCCAAGAGCTTTGTAAATGTTTACCCTGGAAAGCAACTGTTTTTTTCTTGCTTCAATAAAATTGAAACGCGCGTTCAGTGCAGTTTGCTGTGTTAGCAATACTTCCAAATAGCTAGCGCGACCCGTTCGAAATAATTCGTTCGATGTTTCGATAGCTTGCGATAGAATATTTACCTCTTCATTTCGGTAAGCAAAGACTCGTTGTAGTTTAGTGATGTAGTTTAGCTGGTTGTAAACTTCTGCGTAAGCATTTAAAATACTTTTCTGATAATTATACAATGCTTCGGCTTGCAGAGCTGTAGCACCTTTAAAATTAGCTTTGAGAGCACTTCGATTAACCAATGGCGCAGATAAGCCTCCAACTAAACTAAAAGCAAATGATTCAGGTGATGTCAATAACAAGTTCGGTCGATACGCCTGAAAACCGATACCACCCGTAATATTCAGTGTTGGAAAGAAGGCTGCCCGGGCAGATTTAAGGTCGGCCTTCGAGGCTACTAACAAAAGTTCAGCTTGCTTAATATCCGGGCGGTTGCGCAATAAATCTGAAGGAATGCCAGCTTGTATTTCAGAAGGAATTGAATTGGTCAGAACGCTTTTATCACGGATGATCGGTTGAGGGTAACGACCCAAAAGCAAGTTAATTCTGGTTTCCAATTCAATGATCTTTTGTGAAATCTCTTCTGCCAGCGATTGGGTGTTTAGCAATTGGGCTTGAAATTGTTTCACAGCTAATTCATTGGAAGCACTGGCTTGTTTTTGAATAGTAACTATATCTACCGCATTTTGCTGAAGTAAAATATTTTCTTGAATCATTTCCAACTCGTTGTCCAGCGCCTGTAGTTCATAATAAGAAAATGCTACCTCGGCTACTAAATTGGTGATAAGCCAGTTTTTGCCTTCCAACGTAGACAAGTACCTAGCTACTGCGGCTCTTTTTCGGTTACGTAATTTGCCGGTAATGTCTGCTTCCCATATAGTTTGCAGACCAACGAAATAGTCAGGGAGATTGACAGGAACAACTTTACCCTTTTCTATATCGGTGGTAGCATTTCCTGCTCCATCCATCGTGTAAAGCCCATATCTTCTGATGGCACCCACACCACCTATACTAACAGATGGTAATAGGATACCTTTGTTAAATTGTACGTCTGCTTGTGCGGCTTCAATTCGTTGCAAGGCAATTAGTACATCGTAATTGTTTAGGAGTGCCGTATCGATCAGATTGATTAGATTTTTATTACCAAAGTATTCTTTCCAACTAATGGTGGCGATGTTTGTTGAGTCGCGCGCTTCGAGATATGAGGTTGGGATTACTTTGCCAGCTGTGCGCTGATTAGGTTTTGTAGGAACACAACTCGTTAAGCAAGCGATAAAAAAAATAATGAGTAGGATATCGTTATGGTTCTTCATGGCAATTATAATTGTTCTGTGAATGGAGTTTCTTCCTCCAGGTCTTTGGGTAGATATTTTTCAGAAATGCTTGCAAAAATATAATACAAGCCCGGTATGATGATGACACCGAATACCGTACCGAAAAGCATTCCACCTGCAGCAGCTGTACCAATGGTGCGATTACCCACGGCACCTGCACCTGAGGCAAACATGAGCGGAATTAAACCAGCAATAAATGCGAAAGACGTCATCAATATAGGTCGCAAACGAACGGTGGCACCTTCTATAGCCGCCTGCAAAGGAGAAAGGCCTTCGCGGTGTTTTATCGATGCAAACTCTACGATTAAAATAGCATTTTTACCAAGCAGGCCAATGAGCATGATCATGGCCACCTGAGCATAGATATTATTTTCCAATCCCAACAACATCAATAGAAAGAACGCTCCGAAAATTCCGGTTGGTAAAGAAAGGATAACCGGCATGGGCAATAAAAAGCTTTCATATTGAGCCGATAAAACGAGGTAAACAAATACCAAGCAAATCATGAAAACATAAATCGCTTCATTCCCTGCCAAAACTTCATCGCGCGTAATCCCAGCCCAGTCTATATCGAAACCTTTCGGCAATTTTTGTTTTGCCACTTGCTGGATAGCTTCAATAGCGCTCCCGCTACTGTAGCCGATGGCGGCTTCTCCATTTAATTCTGCAGAAGGGAACATATTGTACCGGGTGATTTGATCCACTCCGTATACTCTTTCGATTGAAATAAAAGCAGATAATGGTACCATTTCATCCTTACCATTCTTAACGGAAAGCTTTAAAATATCTTCAGGCTTTGCCCGATATTCTGGTAATGCCTGTACCATTACTTTATACATTTGGCCAAAGCGAATAAAATTAGTTGCATATTCACTGCCTAATAAAGTTTGCAGTGCACCCATCGCGTTGCTTACAGTTATTCCCTTCTTTGCAGCTTTGTTATGGTCAATGTGAATCAGGTATTGCGGAAAACTGGCATCAAAAATGGTGAAGGCATTTGCAATCTCGGGCCTCGCCTTTAAATCAACAATGAATTGCTGTACAACTGTTTCCATCTGTTTAAGGTCTCCATTGCCAGTTTTATCTAACAATCTAAGTTCAAAACCACTAGCGTTTCCGTAGCCCGGAACTGCCGGAGGTGGAAAGAATTCGATGCGTGCATCTTTAATATGCGCAGTTCGTTGTTTGACAATCTCTATCATGTCGTCCACGGATTCTTTTCTTTCACCCCAATCTTTGAGGTTAATTAAACAAGTGCCGTAGGTAGCACCCGTACCGTCCGATAGAATGTTCGTGCCGGCCAGTGTTGATACGGATTCAATTGCCACGATTCCCTCACATGATTTTTGGATTTCGTCTATTACCGATTTTGTTCTTTCAAGCGTAGCACCCGATGGAGTGGTAACACTAGCATAAAAAGTACCCTGATCTTCGTTCGGAATGAATCCAGAAGGAAGCAATTTGCCCAATATGCCAGTAGCCAAACAAAAAATGAATAGCATCGAATACGTGATCATTTTTCTATTAGCGATGAATCCTATCAAGTCCTGGTATCGAGCAGAAAGCCCCTCATACCATGTATTGAATCCTATAAATAATTTTTGGAGTTTAGTTTCTTTCGGCTTTTCACCATAATGATTCTTTAGTAGTAAAGCACATAAGGCGGGAGTAAGTGTTAACGCAACGACTCCTGAAAGAATTATAGATATCGCCATTGTAAGCGAAAACTGACGGTAGAAGATTCCGGATGGGCCCGACATAAATGCTACTGGAATAAACACTGCGGACATCACAAGTGTAATAGCGATAATCGCTCCACTTATTTCCTTCATAGCTTGTTCAGTGGCAGCGAGTGGGCGAATGTTGGATTTTTCCATTTTTGCGTGAACGGCTTCTACCAC
Organism: Flammeovirgaceae bacterium; assembly: GCA_021300095.1. Lineage (GTDB taxonomy): Bacteria > Bacteroidota > Bacteroidia > Cytophagales > Cyclobacteriaceae > ELB16-189. The sequence goes on from JAJTHV010000113.1 coordinate 9,644, forward strand.
CACGATGGCATTATCCACTACAATACCAATGGCTAGCACCAATGCAAAAAGAGTAATCAGGTTGAGCGAAAAACCTAAAAATTGCATGAAGAAAAAAGTGCCAACCAACGAAACGGGAACCGCCAATGCCGGTATGAGCGTAGAACGCCAATCTTGTAGAAAGATAAAAACTACCAGTGAGACAAGTAAGAAGGCTTCTGCCAGTGTTTTGATGACCTCATGAACAGATGCATCTAAGAAGCGGGAGACATCATAACTTATCTCGTAGTTCATGCCTTTGAGAAAAGTAGATTCTTTTATTTCTTCCATTCTTTTTTTGACATTCACAATTACTTCACTGGCATTCGATCCAGGTAATTGCTTCAGCATAATGGCGGCAGCTGGCTTTCCATTCAATTTTGCTTCTACATCAAAATAGGCTGTTCCAAATTCCACATCAGCGATGTCACCAATCCGCAGAACTTTTCCATTCTCTTCAGATCGTAGTACGATGTTTTTATATTCTTCGGGTGTATTGTATTTGCCTCCATATTTCATAACATACTGCAATGCCTGAGTCGTTTTGTCTGAACTCTCTCCAACCTTGCCGGGCGCAGCTTCTACATTTTGCTGTTCCAGCGCCTCTAGTACATTCTCAGTAGAAACATCATAAGCGACCATTTTGTCGGGTTTAAGCCAAATACGCATGGCATACTTTTTTGCCCCAAACATTTCTGCATATCCAACTCCTTTAATTCTTTTCAGTTCGGCTAATATGTTGATGTCTGCGAAATTGTACAGAAATTTTTCCTGCACAGTTGTGTCAGCACTTACAATGTTGAGATACATCAACATTGCATTTTCTTCCTTCGCTATTTTCACTCCATTCTTAGTTACTTCAGGTGGTAACTCACCCATTACGGCAGCTACGCGGTTTTGAACATTTACAGCGGCTACATCGGGGTTCGTACCAATTTCAAAAATGATCTGTACAACGCCCACGCCATCATTACCAGCATCGGAGGACATGTATTTCATTCCGGGTACACCGTTTATGGAGCGTTCAAGTTGAACGAGTGCCGCTTTGGTAACCGTCTCTGCATTCGCACCTGTATATTCGATGGTAACATTTACTTCTGGCGGAGCAATGCTTGGAAATTGCGTCATCGGCAGTCGGGTTACTGCCAAGATACCTAGCAGGGTTATCAGCACGGATACAACAATGGATAGAACGGGTCTATGGATAAATTTTGTAGTCATGGTTGTCTTTAGATAGTCTCAAACGGTACATTACAATAGTGCCAATTGTGCAATGATGTCTTTCATCGATAGCGCCTCCGGTTCAATCAGATCACCTTCCTTCACACGTTGAATGCCCTCGTACAGGATTCTATCTTTTGTCGTTAAACCCGTTTCAACTACATATAAATGTGGAATTCGTAGCGTAGGCTTTATGCTGCGCAACTGAACCATGTTCTTGTCATCAATTACATACACGTATAGATTATCCTGTATCTCAAAAGTTGATTTTTGAGGAATCAACATCGCTTTCTCTATTTCATGATCCAATTTTATAGTCCCGGTTGCACCATTTTTAAGAACAAACTCAGGATTTTTAAATCGGGCACGAAACGCAATGTTACCGGTTGACTTATCGACTTCTCCTTCTACTGTTTCGATCACACCTTTGTGCGGATGCGGTCGATGATTGGCCATGATTAACTCCACACCATATTTTTTATCCTCTTTTCCTTGTTCAACAAGATTCAGGTAATCTGTTTCTGAAACGTTGAAGTAGGCAAATACTTCATGGTTGTCGGATAAAGTGGTGAGTAACGTGCCTTCATCAATTAAACTTCCAGCTTTATTGATAATCCGATTGATTACTCCGCTAAATGGAGCTCGTACTTCCGTAAAAGATAATTGAAGGATCGCGTTTGCTTCGTGTGCTTTGGCTTCTTCAATTTTTGCCTGAAATGCATCCATCTTGGCTTGTGCCATTTCCAGTTCACTGTTGGAAACTACATTCTTGTTTACCAAAATCTTTACATTATTCAAATCCACTTCTGCCACTTTCGCATCCGCAATGGCACTGGTCAGCATGGCTTTCGCTTTTATTACTTCTTGCTTGTATTCCTGGCTGCTGATCGTAAAGAGCAATTGCCCTGCATTTACCGATTGCCCTTCGTCCACATGTATTTTTTCAATGTAGCCCTTCACGCGGGCACGCAACTCTACGTTTTGTAACGAGTGAATATCGGCCACATATTCGGACGTATACGTGGTATCCGAAACAATCGGATTCGTAACTAAAAATGTCTCTTTTTCCGAATAGCCTTCACGGCCAGATGAGCAAGCAAATAGAAATAAACTAATTGAAAGACATGACACAGCAGCGAATGCGCAGCTTCGCCAACGCAAATTGAGTTGTTGCATAAACATTTTAAATAATGAAATGATCGATGAAAATAGATATGACCGAAAAGGAAATGATTGTTATCTCAAAATGAGATAACAACGAACCATAGCACCTAAAGAAATTTAGGTTAAGCTAGTTTCGGTGGAGGAGATGTAAGGTCTAGGGAGATAGAAGTGAGACGCTGTTCTTTCGTAAAAAAAGAACTAACAGGTGATTGGTACTGACTTTTGATTTCTACACAAGACGGAGCAAAATAGAAGTCCATGATTTTGACAAAACCATTTTCATCGTCTTCATCATTTTCAGGAATATCTACACCCAGACATTGCTCTGAAACGAATTCATAAATACTTTCTATTTCGTTAATGCTGAGATCCTCTTGCAATGTAAACCTTCCTAATTTATCGGAAACAGGATCTAAAGGGTCAATGGAAATATTGATTATCTGGATAAGAAGAACCCAGACAATAAAACTTTTCAAAATAGTTATTGATAGCCCTTTTTTCATTGATTTGCAAATATAAGCAATGAAGCATATCCATTGATTTCTTTGTAAGAACTCTTTTTAATTTGAGGGAACATCTAATTTATAGTCCAATATCTGACCTCACTATCATGCTTTACGAAAATACTATCACAAACAATAGGTGCGCTATCGTTTGTTGCTTTTCAACTTTCCTTTATACGTCTTTCGAAATAATTCAAACCGGGGAATTGAAACGCCCATCACGTAGCCACTGTAGGGATTATGCTCAATGTAATCTTGGTGATATGCTTCCGCGCGATAGAATGCAGTGAGTGGCTTGATCTCGGATACAATCGGATTCTTAAATGACTTCGCATAATTCGCTTTCGCTTTTTCGGCAATCTCTTTCTCTTGTGGGGTGCTGTAAAAAGCAATAGAACGATAGGAGTTACCGCGATCCGGACCTTGCTGATCGGGTGTGGTAGGGTCGTGCGAGGTAAAGAATACATTCATCAATTCTGCATAGCTGACAATTTTGGGATCGTAGTAAACTAACACTGTTTCAGCATGTCCAGTAGTTTCCGTATTGACCAAATCATAAGTAGGGTTGATGGTTTTGCCTCCCGCATATCCGGATACGGCCGAATCTACACCCACCACGGCTTCAAAAATATGTTCGGAGCACCAAAAGCATCCCTCGGCAAAGGCAGCTACGGCCTTACCTGGTGCAGGGGTTAAATTCATTTTTAAATCACCTTGTTTTTTGTTGGTTTGTCCTTGGCAGGAAGAAACAAGAAAGAGCATTGCGAAAAATGGGATATACTTCATTTTGTCTGTATTTTAAGTAAATATACGGTTACACGATTGGTATGTTGATTTACATACCATGATATGTCACCGAGCCGTCATTTCATTAATCAGGCTTAGCTGGTCTAACAGTAGTATCTTTAAAAATGTTTTTGAGGCCATGAGATTCGCAATAATAAATTCGAAATATTCGGTAACCAGCCGGTAAAACGGCAGTTATCCTGTTTGTAAACCTAATTCGGTCATTTGGAAGCGCTTTCGGATAATTCATTGATGATCAAAGTCAGAGACGGAGACCTGGACAAGCTCGGTCTGCTATTTGAACGCTATAAAAAGCCGTTGTTTGGCTTTTTCTATGGGCTTACGCGTGAGCGTGATCTCAGTGAAGATTTGGTTCAGAATACGTTTTTGCGCATCCTTAAATACAGGCACCTCTTTCGCGGAGAGGGTGACTTTCGGGCATGGCTGTTTCACATCGCGCGCAATGTGCGACACGATCATCACCGAAAGGATAAAACCAAAAATCAGGATGACGTAGAAAACTGGAAAGACCGTTTGGGAAATCATGAAAACCGATCGGTAGAATGGGTGCGTGCCGATGAACACGAAATGTTGTCGTTGGCCATGGCACGACTGTCCGAAGACAAACGGGAAATACTCTTGCTGAGCAAGTTTCAAGAGAATAAATACGAGGCAATCGGGCAAATTCTTGGCTGCACCGAAAGTGCTGTAAAAGTAAAAGTGTTCAGAGCCATGCAGGAGCTAAAGACCGTCTATCAGCAACTAGAGAAAATAATGTAAGTATGGAAACGCATGAATGGCAAAAGATAATCGAGCACTTCAATAATGGAAGCGCTACTAGCGAAGAAATTCAAGAGATTGAAAAGGCCATTGAAACCGGAGAACATGAGCTTTCGCAGATGACCGGTTTTACCACCTTGTCGGATCAATTGAAATCATGGGACGCGGGCGAACCTTCGATGGAGTTGAGCAGTCGTTTTTATGAAACGCTGGCTGATGCAAAAAGAGGTGAGAAGAAAAAATTCGTAGTGCATTTACCGACATGGACTGAACTATGGCCTCGCCTGGCATTTGGTGTAGCGATGTTGATCGTTGGTTTTGGATCGGGTTATATGTTGCAATCATCCGGTTCCAACAAGGACGTAGCACTACTGCATGAGCAAGTCATCGAGTTAAAGGAAATGATGATGCTTTCCATGCTCGAAAAAGAATCTGCCACCGATCGCTTAAAAGCGGTAAGTCTTACCAATGAAATGGATCAGGTAAGCCAGAAAGTAACAAGTGCCTTGCTGCAAACATTAACCACCGATGCCAATGTAAATGTACGCTTGGCAGCCATTGAAGCACTGAAACCGTATGTTCAGGATAGCAGAGTTCGCGAAGGGTTGATTCAATCCATCGCCAAACAAGAGTCACCACTCGTGCAAATGTCGTTGGCCGAATTGATGGCAGCCATTCAGGAGAAAAAGTCTGTTACGGAATTAAAAAAACTGTTGCAACGCGACCGGATGCCGAATGAGGTCAAGAAAAAAATTAATGAAAGTATTGATGTATTAATTTAAGAAATTATGAAGACGAGAAATAACTATATAGGGTGTTTGTTGATGCTCTTTGTTTTGATTGAAGTGCAGAGTATGGCACAAGCAAGCAAAGAAACCATCAGGCGAACCGTAACATTCGAAAAGAAAAGCCAATCAAACGCATTATTGATTTTTAATGTGAATGGTTCTGTAAAAGTAGAAGGCTATTCTGGAGATCAGGTGATCATTGAAGTGCAGAAGAAGATCACCGGTAAATCGGAAGCACGTGTGGCCAAGGGAAAATCAGAAATTGATTTAGGTTTGATCGACAAAGCCGATACCTTGATCTTTTATGTGAAAGGAATAGGCGAACGATTTGGAAAGGAGAACAAGAAAAACGGAATGCAAATGGCTGGCTGGGGCTACAACTGGCAAGGCAATGATGATGACAAGGAGTATGAGTATAACATGAACTTTGTGGTGAAGGTGCCATATGCCATCAATCTGCATATCTCCACCATCAATCAAGGGAATATTACAGTTCATCATACCAAAGGCACCTTGGAGGCGCGCAATATCAATGGCGGTATTCACCTGACCGACATTGCCGGAACTACTACTGCAACTACTATCAATGGCGAAGTCGATTTGGAATACACATCCAATCCTCCGGGCGATTCGAAGTATTATTCCTTGAACGGCAACATCAAAGCGCAATTCAAAAGTGGCTTAAATGCACAACTCACGTTCAAAAGTTTTCAAGGCGATTTATTTTCTTCCATCGATGACATCACGCCCATGGCTGTTTCCATGGAGAAGACCAAAAGAGGAGAGGGTATTCAATACAAAGTGAATGGCAACCGCTATCGCGTAGGTGCCGGTGGGCCGCTGTTGGATTTTGAAACCTTCAATGGAAACGTTTATCTCAAAGAAAAAACCAATTGATCATTTCCGAATGATCTCAGTCAAACAATTAATTCTAATTCGAGTGAAAATGAAAAATACAATTATCAACATCATTGCCATTGTTTTACTAGCATTCAATGGCTTTGCGCAAAGCGGCAATAATTTTACAGTACCACTCAGCGATCCGGCCAAGCGTGGTAAATTAAAAGTAGATATTAACTACGGATCTATTACTATCAAGGGCACTGCCCGCAAAGATGTGCTCGTTAGTTATTCTTCTGCCAAAGACGATGGAAACGCAACTTCCAAAGATGGACTCAAACGCATAGGAGGTGGGGGCCTGGATTTGGAAGCAAGCGAACTGAATAACAGTGTGACCATTGAATCCAGTTCGTGGAGTGTAAAGACAGATTTGGAAATAGAAATCCCCAGCGGAATGGATATAGATGCGAGCACCTATAATGACGGAGATATTCTGGTGACGAATGTGCAGGGAACTTTGGAACTTGAAAACTACAATGGCGAAATCAAAGCCAACAATATTTCAGGCTCAGTGATTGCCTCTACTTACAATGGCGATCTAAAAGTTACCTTCGATAAAGTCACGGAAAATACGCCTATGTCATTTTCAACTTTCAATGGTGATGTTGATCTCACTTTCCCAGCTAATTACAAAGCCACGTTTAAAATGAAAACCGAGCAAGGCGAAATCTTCACCGGCTTTGAAATGAACATCACCAGCAGCGCACCAGTACAAAAGAAAGACACCAAATCAGGAGCATTCAAATTGGTAATAGACGAATGGAAGAAAGGCGACATCAACGGAGGCGGCCCGGAGATTACTATGAAAAACTACAATGGCGATATTTACATTCGCAAAAAGTAATCTCTCTTTTTTGTCACTCCGAGGTACGAGGAGTCTTTAGAAGATGCCTCGTACCTCGGCATGCCAAGGGGTTACTTTTTTTTGAAAGTCAACTTGAAGTAAATCAACAGCAGACTTAGCATACTGATAATTCCATTGGCAATAATCACCGGCCACAGCATCAACGCAATGCCATAGATCAGCCAGATTATCGTGCTGGTGAATACAATCAATAACATGGCCATACTCAGATCGCCAGCACTTTTGGTTTCCCAAACTTTGTAAACTTGCGGAATGAATGTAATCGCGCTTAAAAACGCTCCCACATGTCCGGCTACTTGTATCCAATCCATAGTTTAAGAATTAAAAAAGTTCATGGTTCGTTCAGAGCCAATCGTACAAAAAGAAAAAATCATTTCAGTCGCTTTGTCCATAGCTGACGGCAATTGTGTAAACTCGTCCTGTGTGAAGTTACTCAGCACATAATCTACTTGCTGGCCTTTTCCAAAGTTATTGCCCACCCCAAATCGCAAGCGCGTATAATCTTGGCCGCCTAAAAGTAATTCAATGTTTTTCAAACCATTATGTCCACCGGCACTGCCTTTCGTTCTCATACGCAGATTAGCAAAGGGCAAAGCAATCTCATCTACAATTACCAACAAGTTCTCTTTCGGAATCTTTAAATCTTGCAACCAATATGCAATGGCTTTACCACTCAAATTCATGTACGTAGTAGGTTTGATCAAGTGCAATTGGCGGCCCTTGTATTTCAACTCTGCTTTGCTGGCCAATCGATCGGTTGTAAATGTTACTTTATGTTGCTCGGCCATCCGGTCTAAAGTAAGGAAACCGATATTATGGCGAGTTAGTTCGTACTCACTTCCAATATTGCCCAAGCCAGCGATCAAGTACTTCATACTATTTGCATCAGCAACAATTCAAACTTTTTCTTAAAATACGCGATTCACCTTACGGAAATCAAATGGAAAACAAACAAAAAATCCTACCAGTAAGGGTAGGATTTTTGAATAAGGATTGAAAAATGAATTATTTCTTCTTCTCGTCTTTCTTAGGAGCTTCCGCTTTTTTCGCGTCAGCAGCAGGAGCGGCCGCAGCAGGAGCAGCGCCTTCAGCAGGAGCAGCAGCAGCT
>JAJTHV010000398.1 GCA_021300095.1 Flammeovirgaceae bacterium
TATTCAATGCAATTAATTCATCAGTGCAATGCCTTAATAACTGATCATTTTCGTTTTCTAAATCAAACTTTACCTTACTACCTTTCCTAAACCATATTGAGTCAATCGAAGTTAAGGGGCGAGAAAAGTCATGATTAACTTGATTGGCTTGTGCGTGTGTCTGAAAGTTATCTGAATTGATGCGGAGCACACTCTCACCATCAAGCCATCCCATAACGTCCGATGATGAGGCATCGAATTGATTTGTTGCGATCACGATCATTATGTAACGAAAATAATGATAATTATCAGCTAAACGAAAGTGGTAGATTATTGTGCATGAAGGGCCAGCTAATCCACTTAAATATTCTTCATAATTGAAGACATTTGTCTATTACAGGTTTCATTTCTTTATATGCATATTCTTTAGCGCGCTCGTCGATGAATCCTCCGCTGTGAACATACTTTAAGACTCCATCTTTGTCAACAACCATATTCATCGGCCATCCCGCTATAACACAAGATTTTTCAAAAATGTCATCGTTTGCAGAAATAAGGTTGTACTTAAATTCACGCTTTCCAGAAAAAGATCTTATGGCATCAATACTTTCCCTCCCCAGGGCCAAGAAAACAACATCTTTGCCTTTGTACTCGTCCACCAACTTATTTAGAGCAGGCAGCTCTGCGATACAGGGCGCGCAAGAAGCAAACCAGAAATTTATTACTATAACTTTTCCTTTAAGTTTTCTAATAGAGAACTCCTCGCCAGAAACAGATTTTAAGACCAGCTCCGGCATTTGACACCCAATGAGCTGATTAACAATCTGCATATTCCGCTCAGGCCCTTCCAAATTTGAATTTTCAAAGTTTTTTAAGCAATTCTCAAAGCAATTCGATTGGGCAAAAGCATATGACTGAAATAAGACCGCAGCAAAAAAGGAAATATAATTTTTCATGTTGAGTTAAGAAAAGATGATGTCGGGTGACATCATCTTTTCAATTTGTTGGTTTTAGGCTTTATTGAAAAGTTTTAGACGAGCACCAATCTGAAGCGTCATTTGAACCCAAGAAAACGTCACACCTTTGCTGCCCACTTACTGAAGAGATGTAGTCCCCGTAAGAATTACTTCCTTGTTGACTACATCCGTTAAGGCTAGGCAATCCACCAAGTATTTGGCTTTGTCCCTCGCTGTTAATTTCAAATTCACGAAATGATTCCAACAATGCATCTTTTTCCATAGTAGCAATTATTTTTTTTACCTACTCATTCGCTTTTCGGCATCCGCGGCTTAGTTTTCAACCTTGCACTACAAGTTTAGGATTTGTTAGTCTAATGCTATTGGACTGGTAAGGAAATCATGATTTTTCTCCCCCCTTTTAACGAGTTTTTTTCTTTTCCGATGATGAATTGAAATGGACGTTTGTACCGATAACTGCCTTTGACATGGCAGAACTCCAGTTCAGCGCCTAATTCACGCAATTCTTGTAAGTCTATCATTAACATACTTTTAGAAATACCAAGTTTTTTTGCAAACTCCTCAGATGAGCCCGTTGCTTCACGACTGATTAAACTATGTATTAATTGCACCCTGTTGATATATTTTAGTAAACTCATAGCTAAGTTTGAGATAAATTTAATTTCCAAGTTCTAACTGATTTTTTACTAATTCAAAATAACTTCCACGCCTTTCCGCAAGTTCTTCGTGCGTGCCTTGTTCTATCACTTTGCCTTTGTCCAATACTACAATGTTATCTGCATTTCTTACTGTACTTAGTCGGTGGGCAATCACCACTACTGTTTTGTTCTTAAAAAAATCGTTCAAGTTGTTCATAATCACTTTTTCATTGTTTGCATCTAGCGCGCTGGTTGCTTCGTCAAAGAAAATGTATTCGGGATTTTTGTAAACAGCACGTGCAATTAATATCCGCTGCTTTTGCCCTGCACTAACGCCAACGCCATCAGCACCTATTTTAGTATCATAACCAAGAGGTAAGCTTTCAACGAATTCGTGGATGTTGGCCACACGTGCCGCATCCACCATTTTTTTAGCATCAATATCTTCGTCACTCACACATATATTGCGAGCTATAGTATCAGAAAAAATGTAGCCGTCTTGCATTACGGTTCCGCATCGACTGCGCCATTCTCGCGCACTTTGTAGGGCTAAATGGCCATGCCCTAAAAATATCCTGCCTTCGATGGGTTCGTAAAACTTGAGGAGCAATTTTAATAACGTAGTTTTTCCGCTGCCACTTGCCCCAACAATCGCGGTCACCTTACCATGTTCAATGGTTAGATCAACACTATCTAATGCTTTGGGCGAGTGTGGCCCCTCATATTGGTGGCTCACTCCTTGCAAAGAAATAGATTGATTCTGTGAATACAGGAATGGAGCAAATGAAGTGTTGTTGGGCTTCTCTTCGTTCTCTAGCAATCTTATCTCTCCAATCCTATCCAGACTGATTCGTGCATCTTGCAGTTCGCGAATAAAGTTGACAAATTCGTTTATAGGCCCATTCAATTGGCCAATGATGTACTGCACAGCCAGCATCATGCCCAGTGTCATGCTGCCGCTAATTACAGCCGTGGCCGCCACAAAGGTTATAAAGATGTTTTTCAGTTCGTTGATGAATAGACTGCCGCCCTCTTGCCATTGCTGCAATCGCGTGCTGGCAACATTCACCTGAAAAAGGCTTGCCTGTATGCGTTCCCATTCCCATCGCTTACTAAGCTCGGCATTGTTGAGTTTAATCTCTTGCATGCCGTTCACCAACTGTATCAAACTGCTACGGTTGCGCGAGAGAATGTTGAACCGCTTATAGTCCTGATCTTTTCTGATCTTCAAAAACAACAAAACGTAACCTATATATAAAGCACTGGCCCCAAAAAATATGAGAAAGATAGGGATGTTATAAAAGGCTAACACCACCCCAAACACAAACAAGTTGAAAAAGGAAAACAAAATGCTGAGAGAAGAGGAGCTCAAAAACCGCTCAATGCGGCTGTGGTCTTCTACGCGCTGCAGTATATCGCCAATCATTTTAGAGTCGAAGAAGGACATGGGCAACTTCATGAGCTTCATAAGAAAGTCAGAAATTATGCTGAGATTGATGCGTGTGCCTAAGTGCAACAGTATCCACCGCCTTAAAAACTCGGCTACCGTGCGGCCAACAAACAACATCAATTGGCCAGCCAGCACCAAATAAATGAATGGTATGTTGCGTGTGTTGATGCCCACATCAACAATTGATTGGGTAAGAAATGGCAATATCAATTGTATCAAACTGCTCAGCATCAAACCCAAAAGCAATTGAAAAATGAATCTTTTATAAGTTCGTAAATAACCGAGCAAGTATGCAAAACCCATGCGGGTGTTTGCATCTAGATCGGATTCGTTTTCGTAGAATGAGGGTGTTGGCTCTAGCAGTAGTGCCAAACCCATACCAGTACCGTTAGTTGAAGTGGAGAGCCAAGAACGCAGAAATTCCTCCTTTGTATAACTAATTAACCCAACGGCTGGGTCTGCCACCCATACTTTTTCTTTTTTGAGTTTATAGACCACTGCAAAATGGTTTTGGTTCCAATGCACAATTAAAGGAAGGGGCGCATCAGCAACCAGCTTTTCAAAAGGAACTTTTACGCCCAATGTGCGAAATCCAATGGCTTCAGCCGCATCGCTGATACCCAACATGGATACACCTTCGCGTGTAATGTAGGATTTGGCGCGCAGTTGCTTAAGACTATAGTTCTTGCCATAATGTTTGGCCACCATTCGCAGGCATGTTGGGCCGCAATCCATAGTGTCGGGTTGATGATAAA
>JAJTHV010000151.1 GCA_021300095.1 Flammeovirgaceae bacterium
CCAGGCCAGGGAGGTTACATGTTGGGAGCCTCAGGAGCTATTTATGGTATTTTGGCAGCATTTGGTATGATGTTTCCGGAAAGAGAGATTTCGCTCATGTTTCCGCCTATCTCTGTGAAAGGAAAATACATGGTGATTGTGCTAGGAGTATTTGCTTATATGGTCGATGTAAGTGGTCAGGTAGCTCATTTCGCTCACTTGGGTGGAGGTGTGGTAGGGTTCATCTTAATTCGATTTTTTAGATTCTAACAAGTACGATCATGCTAGACGAATTTAAAAACGCATTTCAAAGACATAACAACGCGCATGTGCAGTTGATCATCATCAATGTGGTGGTGTTTGTTGTACTTGGTGTTATTATGGTTGTTTCTGAGATTAGTGGATTCCCTTCTTTCTTTGAAGCAATTCATAGGCAATTCCAAATCCCAGCTAGATTTACTGAGTTTGTGACGAGGCCATGGACGCTGCTTACTTATTCTTTTGCCCATGATTTAAGTGGTATTCTGCACATTCTTTTCAATATGCTAACTCTTTATTGGTTTGGTAAGCTGTTTGTTGAATATTTGGGAAGCGACAAATTGATTGCGGTGTATGTTTTAGGAGGTATTGCTGGAGCTGTTTTCTATTTGTTATCCTATAATTTCATTCCTTATTTTGTAGCTCGTTTAGCGGATCATCAAATTATCATGGTTGGTGCATCAGCCAGTGTCAATGCGATTGTTGTTGCTGCAGCAACACTACTTCCCGATTACACTTTCTTTTTGCTTTTTTTCGGAGCTGTACGAATCAAATATATTGCAGCAATTATTGTTTTTTTATCCTTTCTTGGAACGATTGGAGGGAATGCTGGAGGAAACTTGGCACATTTGGGTGGGGCATTGATGGGATTTATTTACATCCGTCAGTTACAAGCTGGTGTTAACTGGGGCGGTTGGATAACTTCTGTTATTGATGCAACAAAATCATTATTCCAACCTCGCCCTAAAGTAAAAGTTACTTATCGCAAAGACGAGCATAAAGGAAGAAAGACCACATCAGTTGTATCCAAGGCATCACAAGACGAGATCGATGCGATACTCGATAAAATTTCTGACCGAGGCTATGAGAGTCTTTCCAAAGAAGAGAAGGAAAAACTTTTCAACGCCAGTAAGAAATAAATCAGCGAATCAACAACGCATTGGCTACCCAGCCGTAGCCAATTATTCCCAGGAGGTATATCATGGATAATGACTCGGCTTCACCTGTCATTGCATGAATAACAATTGCGCTTACTCCAAAAAATATCAACAAGCAGGTATAGGCCAGTAAAATGTTTTTTGATCGTTTGGACTTGGGTGAGAAAATGGAAGACAAAGGAATCATCATGGTGATGCCGAAAAAGGCAATCATCGCGTAAACAAAATCAGCGGTCACCAAAAAAAGAATAGCTCCCAGCAATCCGGTAGCCAAAGATATTCCCACCAGATTGGATGATTTGATTTCTTCTTCAGTCAGCGCATAGCGGCCATACACATTTAATCGTAAGAATAAATTGGATAGCGGTGTGATAATCCAAGTAGAAACGGCAAACAACGTGTACAAAATCAGAATGGGTGTAATGAACGGTTCGAGCGAGGGATTAGACTCCGCTACGCCTCGTAGAATTCGAGAACCTACATAGAAACCGATAATGACGGCCCACTGAAGTTGACCTTTCAAGTTTCCGATCCAGAAAACATATTTTAAGAAAATGCGATAGAAGAGATACCTCGCTTTTAGCCCTTCTACTAATCCGGCTTTGGCAAGGTCATTCTCGGGATTCAGTTTCAGTGCTTCACGAAAGTGCTCAAGGGCTTGTTTGTGATTGCCTCGCTCTAATAATCCCCAACCCATATTGGCATGCGTAAAATCATTTTCTGGATCTTGATTCAAGGCTTCCTGAATAGTGCCAAACGCTTCCGCTTTTTTATCCAGTTTGAAGAGTGCTGTTGAGCGAACATTTAAACACGTGAGATTGTCAGGATCAATCGCCAACCCTTTGTCTGCATTTTCGAGTGCTAGTTGCCAATCTTTTTGGTTGAGATGAATGGAAGCCAGCAAGCCGAAATAATCGGCATTGTAAGGATTGAAGGCAATGGCATTGTTGATGAAACTCTTTGCTGACTTCAAATCGTCCTTGCGCAACGAAAAAAGAGAATGCAGGTAGAGATAATAATCGTTATCCGGCTGCTGACTGATGGCTTGTTTAATCAATGTCAGCGCTTCGTCATGTTGCTGCAATTCGGATTTACAGAGCGCAAAAAGCGCGAGAGCATCTGCCAATTGTGGATTGATGGCCAATATTTCCTGCAATGGCTTTTGTGCTTCTTCAAATCGGCCATGTTCTACAAGCTGGGAGGCACGTTCCAATAATGTGTCTATCATGAGTGGTTATTTCTTGATCTTAAGATAAGCTAAAATATCATCATACAAACCCGACTCATTAGAGTAGAGTGCGTAGTTGCGTGCAGTTGTAAACCATTCCTTGGTAGATGGTTTTACATCCAGGGCGCTGTTCAACAAGTCTTTTGTTTCGATTGGTTTTGGTAACCCTGTCTTCAAAGCTTCGCGTAGTTTAGATTCTACGGCTCTATCAACAACTGACATTAAATCCGCTCCCGAAAACTCTTCTGTTTTTTTTGCAAGTGTTTTGTAATCTATATCTCCAACTGGTTTTCCGTCCAGTAATATCTTCAGAATATTTTCTCTTCCTTCGGCATCAGGAGGATGTACGAATATGATTCGGTCAAATCGGCCTGGTCTGCGAAAGGCATTGTCTAAATGCCAAGGCGCATTGGTAGCTGCAAGTATCAACACGCCATCGTTGGAATATTGCACACCATCCAATTCATTTAAAAATTGATTGATCAACATTTTTGAAGACGATGTGCGCATGTCGGAACGGCTCGCACCCAGTGCATCGATCTCGTCAAAAAACATCACACATGGGGCTTGCCTGCGCGCTAATTCAAACAACTCATGTAATTGCTTTTCACTGTTGCCCATCCACATGTTCAACACATCGTGAATGCCGATCGAGATGAAGTTGGCTTTGATTTGCCCGGCAGTGGCACGTGCCAAATGTGTTTTGCCGCAACCGGGTGGCCCATACATTAAAATGCCTCCACCAATTTTTTTTCCGTATTTCTTAAATAGCTCTTGGTTGAGAAGTGGCTGAACGATTTTAATGTCAATCTCTTCCTTCACATTTTTCATGCCACCTACGTGACTGAAGTCAATAGAAGGCTTTTCAATTTGCTTCATCCCTTCTTCCAAATCTTCAATCAACTGATTCACATCGGAGTTGCCAGCGCTGCTGTTTCTTAAGTTCAGATCAAGCTCTTCATCGGTGAGTGAAGGATTGATCTGCAAGCTCTTTTTATAGTATTCAATGGCTTTGCCGGCTTCGTTGTTTCGCAATAAGGCTTTACTTAACAAGATGAGATACTCAGCACTCAGCGATTTAGCTTCCGCTATTTCTTCCAGTATTACGATAGTCATCGAATACTTGGTTTGCAAAAAATAGACTTTGGCCAAACTCAACTTGGCTTGTTCCTGTTGCTGATCTTTGTTTAGAATATGCTTTAATTCTACTTCCGCTTCTTCCAGTTTCGAATGTTGAATGAGGGCATCTGCCAATAGCAACCGCAGCGGATTGTTATCTGGGGAAACAAGCAGGGCACTTCGTAAGCCATTGATGTATTCTTCGTTCATGCTAGTGGATATACAATGATTCAGTTTGATTTTTTAGTAGGGCAATGGTTCTCAAGCAATCATCTTGGCAATGGCAAAAGCGGCAGCAGCGGCAGCGGCTCCGATCAAGGTGACTCGCACGGCCCCTTTCAATAACGGCTGGCCAGTCAATTTGCTTTTTACCAAACCAAAAATAACTAGACAGATTAATGTGATGACGCTAGAGTAAATCAGTCCTTCTTGCGCAGTGGGTGTGAAGAAATAGGCGCTGAGTGGAATGAGGCCTCCCAGAATATAACTGGCGGCTATGATAACAGCGCTCGTGTGGGCTCTGTTTTTATCGGGTCGTTCCAGTCCAAGTTCGAAGCGCATCATAAAGTCTACCCATTCCTTGGGTTTCTTGGCCATCTCGCGGGCTATTTTTTCTTGTAATTCTTCATTGATACCGTATTGTGCAAAAATTTCTTTTGTCTCGGCTATTTCAATTTCATGTTTGTGAATGATCTCATCGTATTCTCTTCTTTCCTCCGATTCGTAATGTTCTATTTCAGTTCTTCCGGCCAGATAGCCACCAAGTCCCATAGCAATGGAACCGGCAGCAATTTCAGCCAGCCCTGCAGTAATAACGATATCTGTAGAGTTAACGGCACCGCTCAGGCCGGCAGCGAGTGCAAACGGAACCGTCAGGCCATCGCTCATGCCAATGACAAAGTCTCTTACTTTTTCCGAGCTTTTAAAATGTTCTTCCATCGCTAAAATTTTGATAAAGTTACAAAAAAGAAAACCCTTGAGTTTCCTCAAGGGTTTCGATCGCATGAAAATTATTTGGGTTAATCTACAGTGATCGTGTATGTTCTTCGGAATGTAGTGACGGTGATAGTGTTATCGCACGTGCCATCACCGTAATCAACAGTTCTCTTACGGGTGCCAAATCCGCCTACTTTAGTGAATTCAACCACACCCGATACGCGGGCAAACTTACCTTCTTTCGCGCAAGCAAAATCAACTACGATCGGAGTCGTGATTTCTTGGGTAAATGAGCGTCCTGTAGAAGTGGTTCCCTCGAGGGTGCCGGTAATTCTGTACTGATTATTGTCAGGATTACCATCGCCTGCTCCGGCAATCCATTCGCGTGTACGAGATCCATTGACGGTGATGGATTTTCCGCTGGCGAACGTTACTTTCAAATTGGTAAGCTTGCGAGTAGCTTGTAAGTTGCCAGAAGCATTCTTAAGAATATCTCTTACTTCGATGGTTCCTTCGATGCTTTTGCTGTTCACTTTATAATTTTCGAAAGTGATCGTACGATTTGCTAAGCTGTCTCCCAACACACCACTGTATTGAATCAAAATTTTACCACTGCGGGTTCTTCCGTAAGCACCTGTACAGCCGGTACCAAAATCAATGGTTAAGATTTTATTGGTTTTGTCGTTTGTGACAACTGCGCAGGCGGGCAAAGCTCTTTCGGCACGAGCACCTTTCGCATCAAACTCGGCTGCGTATGAAACTTGTGACGCATCGTCTGCTTCGTTATCGCCTACTGCTGCATTTTGAACCGTAGCTTCTTCATCGGCAAAGTCTTCGGAGTTATCCTTGCAACCTACCATGCTGGTGGCTATAAAGACTGTGGAAAGGGCTATGCTCTTCCAATTAAAATTGAATGTATTCGTTTTCATAGGGGTTGATTTTTTTGTCACTTGGATGCGCCAGGCCTCGTTAGGTTTAATCGAGGTGCTGAAATTATTTCTTATTGCCCGCAGCATTTTGGAAAAAAGAAAGCAACGAATTCATGATCAGGCCTTTATTGGCAGAATACATGATTTCCCGGTTCTTTTCGTTATACACAGCCAGAATATCGTAGAAGCGTTCTTCTGTAATAGCATAGCGATCCATGACATCGTTTCGGAAATCAGGATTGGTCACAATGTCCAGATAGGTTTTAACCTTTTCATTATCGGCCATCACTTTTACCAACTTTCTTTTCTCTTTTTCCAGTTTTGAGAAGTAGGCGAAGTTGACACCTACGCCCACTGTGCTTCTCGCTTTCAATGGTTTGGTGGTGGTAAGGGTGGGAGATTTGGGGTATTTCTGAACGATATGAAAGCCCTGATCTTTAATAACAACTTCTTTTAGCATTAAACTCTCTTCGGTCAGGCGGATGAACATCGTTTCATCTTCGAAGTTTACGGGCACAATGGCTTTGGTGTAGCCGATGTATGAAAAAACCAAGGTGTCTTTTTCGGAGGCTAAAATGGTGAAAATTCCATTCGGATTTGTGGAGGTTCCTCGGTTGGTGTTTTTGATCTTCACATTCACCGCGGGCAGATTATTGAGCGTTAGCGAGTCCACCACCATCCCTTGAATGAGTCGCTGCGCAACCGCCTTGTTAGCAAATCCGGACAGCAACACAAAGAGCAAAAGGATAATGAATAATTTCTGTTTAGGCATACAAGCGGCAATCACCGAAATATACTAATAGGATGAATGTGGTTGCAAAATGGTTTTAATAAAATAAATTATCCTTTGTTCGCCAACTGACCGCAGGCTGCATCGATATCTTTTCCTCTGCTTTTGCGAATGCGAGTGGTAATTCCGTTTCGCTCTAAAAGATCCATGTACATGTTGAGCGCATCATCGGAAGCTTGTTGAAATTCCCCATCATCAATGGGGTTGTATTCAATCAGGTTTACTTTTGAAGGAATGATTTTGCAGAACTTCAGCAAGGCTTCAGCATGTTCTAATGTATCGTTGATGCCTTTCCAGACCACGTATTCGTAGGTGACTTTGCTTTTCGTTTTTTGGTACCAATAAGCGAGCGCTTGCCCTAATTCTTCCAGCGAATTGGAATCATTGATGGGCATAATGGAGGAACGCGTTTTATTGATGGCTGAGTGTAACGACACGGCTAGATTGAACTTTACACCATCATCGGCCATTTTTATGATCATCTTCGCCACGCCCACTGTAGAAACTGTAATTCGCTTCGTGGCCATGCCCAACCCTTTTTGGTTGGTGATTTTAGAAATTGCTTCGGTTACATTGGCATAATTGAGCAACGGTTCTCCCATGCCCATAAATACGATGTTGGTTAAGGGGCGACCATAAAACAATTCGGCTTGCTCTTTAATGGCTACTACCTGATCATAAATTTCATCAGGGCTTAGGTTACGCTGCCGTTTTAGTTTTGCCGTAGCACAAAATTTGCAAGCCAGACTACAACCTACTTGCGAGGATACGCAAGCGGTGATTCTTTTTTCAGTTGGAATTAAAACAGACTCTACCACTAAACCATCATGTAAGGTGACGGCATTTTTGATAGTGCCATCGGCACTGCGTTGCATCTTGTCAACTTTGATGTGATTGATCACAAAATATTTTTTCATCATCTCCCGTGTTTCCAGGGAGAGATTCGTCATTTGATCAAAGCTCTTAGCCGATTTAATCCACAGCCAGTCATACGCCTGCTGGGCACGGAAGGGTTTTTCGCTATGTTCAACAAAAAACGTTTTCAGTTCTTCTAACTTCAGTTTGCGAATGTCTCTTTTGATTGATGTTTCTTCCATAGCATTTATCCCTTCATCTTTTGTGGGTCTTGACGTGCATCAAAGATGTCTGTAATTAGGATGTAATCATTTTTTATTACGTAGATGATCTTATAATTATTAACAATTACTCTTCTGTGAGATTGACCAAGGGGATCAAGGATTTCTTCTTTTTGACCCATGTGAATATTATGAATGATTGAATCTGCTTTGTCTAAAATTGAGTTTTGAATTTCAATCACTTTCTCAGGCGGTATCTTAACTTGATTCAATAAAAAGTCAATAATTACCTCAAGTTGATTAAGAGCATATTCCGAATAGACTACCTTCATTTATTAAGAACCCTACTCGTTCTCTCGATAACTTGTTCGCGGGTATAAACTCTACCCGCTTTGTAATCTTCTTCCGATTTAAGTGCACCTTCAATCATTCGATTTTTATAATCTTCAGAAATCTGGCTTTCATTGAGCAGATTTTTAACTGCTTGTAAAATTTCGGGGTCGTTCACAGACTCAATCATTCTTACCAGTTCCTGCTTTTGTTGAATCATGGTTTCCATAAATCAAAAATACTACTTTACCCTCGAAAAAATCTTTACTTAACAATCTTTCAGCGCATTGTGAATTTTCAGGGTCGACTCGGTCACTTCATCAATAATGAAGCGCTGTGTAATAATACCCGACTTTTTATCCTTTAAAAATAATTCATTGCCTTTCACATCGTATTGAAAGGAAGTCATACTGGTACCCTTCTTTTTGCCAACAGAAAAAATGCCTTCCTCACCGCTTCCCTTTTTGTCGAAACGAATCAGCTTGGCAACTCCCGTTTGGGTAGATCCCATCGATTTCTCTAATTCTTTTTCTGTATCACTTTTTTCAAACTCAGCTTTCAAACAAGTTTGGTCATCGGTCAATTGCCAAGTGCCTATCAGACCTTGCGCATAAATGGAACCGCTTAGGCCTAACAAGAGAAATAAAATAAATGCTTTCATAAATTTAAGTGTTTAAATATTTCTATTTTTTACAAATAGTTAAGTTACTAATCTTCCCATTTCAGTGCGGACTATGCAAAATTAAGCTAATTTGAGCCAACAACTTTGCTATGATTCGAATTCTATTCTCCCTACTCTTCATCGCGTTAGCGGCATGCGAACACCCCATTCCCGAAGATGAATTCTTCCTCAATCATTTACTCGAACGCAATAGCTCCAAATTTCAGGCCATTCTTTCGAACGACAGTCTGGAGGTCCAAATTATTTATACACAAATCATTCGCGATTCGCTAAATCGACCCCATTTTAAGTCTTTTTACTATCAAGTAGATTCTACGCATTATTTTTATCCGGCCAGCACGGTCAAATTGCCACAGGTGTTATTGGCTCTTGAAAAGCTAAACGAGTTGCGTGCGATGGGATATTCAATCGATAAATATTCCCCGATTTACCACGATAGTTTGTATGAAGGCCAACTGTCAGTTGAAATTGATACCACGGCACAGGATAGTATTCCTACCATTGCAAATTATGCAAAGAAGATAATGGTCGTGAGTGATAATGATGCCTTCAATCGACTCTATGAGTTTGTCGGTCAAAAAGCAACCAACGAAAAGATGAGAGCAAAAGGGTATAACATTCGTTTTTTGCATCGACTGGAGCGACCCCTTACCCCTGATCAAAACCGACATACCGAGGCCGTTCGATTTGTGCGAAACCAGACCGTGTTATATCAGCAACCCATGTTAGTGAATACCGATTCCATTCGCGCTCCGCGCAAAGTATTCAAAGGAAAAGGTTTTATTCGGAAGGATTCACTTATTCAACGACCATTTGATTTTACCTACAAGAATTCATACCCTTTACAAGAACAACAGGAAATCTTGAAAGCCATTTTGTTTCCGGAAGCGATAGATGCCAAACGCAGATTTAATTTAACTGCGGAGGATCGACACTTT
The DNA here is from genome assembly GCA_021300095.1 of Flammeovirgaceae bacterium. Lineage (GTDB taxonomy): Bacteria > Bacteroidota > Bacteroidia > Cytophagales > Cyclobacteriaceae > ELB16-189. The sequence goes on from JAJTHV010000151.1 coordinate 9,204, forward strand.
GTGATGCAGTATATGTCGCAATGGCCACGTGAAACGCAGGAGCCTCCTTACCATCAAGACACTACGCTTTATGACGCCTATTGCAAATTTCTTTTTTATGGAGATGATCCTACCCCCATACCTTCCAACATTCGAATCTTTAATAAAGTGGGCGATGCGTATGGCTATTTGATTGACAATGCCTACATCGTAGACTTTGAAAATGGAGTGGAGTTTATGCTCTCCGCAGTGATCAATACAAACACCGATGGAATTTATAATGATGGAAAGTATGAATACAAAACCATCGGCTACCCTTTTATGAAAAATTTAGGGCAAGTGATTTATGATTATGAACGCAAGCGGAAAAGGAAGCATAAACCCAATCTTTCTGAGTTCCAGATTAGCCGCTAGGCAAACCGATTTTACGTAGTCACAAAAAATTTACTTGCACATACCGTCACTTTCAACGAATTTTCGAATTCAACTTTTAGCTATGCAAAAATCAAATGCAATCATAATCACGGCAGGTCATTTGGATTCTTCTAATGGAAAGACTGCTCACGGCCTGATTCGTGGCACCGAGCGTTTCAATATAATAGGCGTCATCGATGATAAGCATGCCGGCAAAGATGCTGGCGAAGTGCTTGATGGCAAGAAGCGCAATATCCCAATCTACGCATCCATTGAGGATTTTGCCAAGAACAGCAAGGAAAAAGCCGTTTATGGAATCATTGGTGTTGCCACTAAAGGAGGTGTTATCCCCGATTCACTTCGATTGATTTTGAAAGACGCATTGATTCACGGGTATAGTTTAGTGAACGGTTTGCACGAATATATATCAGATATTACTGAACTTGCCGACTTCGCCAAGTCAAGAGGGCTTGAGATTATTGATGTTCGTAAGCCGAAGAAATTTAAAGACCTACATTTTTGGTCGGGCAAAATCAAATCCGTGCATTGCCCCAAGATTGCCGTATTGGGAACGGATTGTGCTTTGGGAAAAAGAACCACCGCCCGTTTCTTAGTGCAGGCCATGCGTGAAGCAGGTTATCGTGCAGAGATGATTTACACCGGACAAACCGGCTGGATGCAAGGCGCAAAATATGGTTTTGTTTTTGACAGCACATTGAATGACTTCATTTCCGGTGAAATGGAACATGCCATCGTGCAATGTTGGGAAGAAGCTAAGCCGGATATTATTTTTATTGAGGGGCAATCTTCACTTCGCAACCCAAGTGGCCCGGCCGGTGCAGAGTGGATCGTGTCGGCTGATGCAACGGCTACCGTTTTGCAACACCATCCCGCCCGAAAAAAATACAAGGGATTGGAAGATTACCCCGCCAATATCGCAGACCTGAAAGATGAAATTGAACTGATCCGAATTTATGGATCACCCACTGTAGCAGTAACGATTAACACACACAAGATGGCAGAAGCGGATGCAAGAAGTTTTGCAGCGCAAAAAGAAAAAGAGTTGGGAATACCGGTAATTCTGCCGCTGGAAGATAGTGTAAGCCGATTAGTACCTATCTTTAAAGACATGATCGAAAAGTCGATTGCACAAGTGTAAAGGTTGCTGACTTCAAATTAAGTAGATTTGTTTTATGATTGACATCACAGAAATAAGAAAGCTAAGTGTCGATGAAAGACTCGAAATGGTAGAAGCTATTTGGGATAGTATAGCAGAGGACACACATAAGACTGGAAGCATTACGAAAGAGCAGCAGGAAGAGGTTATACGAAGAATCGATTTGATCGAATCAGGAGAAGCTAAAACCTACAGCTGGGAGGAGGCTAAAAGAAAACTTTCTTTGTAGAAGTGACTTATACAATTGAGATTTCGGAGTTTGCCGTTCAGGATATCGCAGAAATAATCGAGTGGTATCGCGACCAGAAAGAAGGTTTAGAGTATGAGTTTGTTTCTTCCCTCGAATTCACATTAGGTCAAGTAGAAAGTAATCCGCTTGCATTTCAACTTAGAATCAAACAGTCAAGAGTCGCCTTGTTGCAGCGTTTTCCATACAAGGTGGTTTTTAAAATTTATGGTAGTATAATCAAAATAATTGGTGTCATCCATCATTCAAGAAATCCCAAACTCATTAGAAAAAGACTCAAATGAAATGGCCATTAAGAAACCTCTACACTCAACGGTATGATTGTTTCGGCCATTCCATGTGACCCTCAAAAAAAATTATAAACACATGAAAATAAAATCTATCAAAACTTGGTCTGCCGATTTAGGCAACACCAAACCCTATACCATCGCTTTCAAAACGATTGATGAAGTACTCAATGCTTTTGTAGAAATCGAATTAGAAAATGGCGTTACTGGCATTGGTGCCGGCAATCCAAGCGAATACGTAACTGGCGAGAGCTTCGAGCAGTGCCAGGATGCCTTACAAGAAAAGAATCTCCACTTCTTGGTAGGCAGAAATATTCGGGAGCTCAACCAACTTACATACGAAGTTACGAACAAGTTTCCGGCTAATCCTGCTGCGCGTGCGGCCATTGATATTGCGTTGTATGATGCGTTCACCAAATTTTTGGGAGTGCCACTGGTAAAGTTCCTCGGACAGAAAATTCATTCTTTGCCTACTTCCAATACCATCGGCATTAAAAATGTGGAGGAGACTTTGAAAGAAGCCCAAGAATATGGTGAGCGGGGCTTTACCGTTTTGAAAGTGAAATTGGGTAAGGATGTTGCCGAAGACATCGAGCGCATCGTAAAACTCCGCGAAAAGTTTGGTAACAAGTTCGTCATCCGAATCGATGCCAACCAAGGATATAGTGTCGCACAAACTATTGAGTTTTACAACAAGACCAAGCACCTCGCAGTTGAATTAATCGAGCAGCCGCTTCCAGCCAAAGCAATTAATGAAATGCGCACGCTGCCCGATGAAATTCGTCAGATATTAGCTGCCGATGAATCATTACTCACCCCCAAAAATGCTTTTGAATTAGTGAAGGAGCCAAGAGCTACCGGTATATTCAATATCAAATTGATGAAGTGCGGTGGAATCAGCCAAGGTTTGAAAATTGCTGATATTGGTTTGAATGCTGGTGTAGATCTTTTCTGGGGTTGCAATGACGAGAGCATTATCAGCATCACTGCTGCCTTGCATTTGGCTTTTTCATGTGCTAATACCAAGTATATCGATTTAGATGGAAGCTTAGACCTGGCGCGCGATGTAGTAAAAGGAGGATTCATCCTGAAAGATGGGGTAATGTATTGCTCCGATAAGCCCGGACTGGGCGTGGAGAAAATCTAATCGGCATTAATAATTCAATCATGCGAAAGCTAAGTTGGTTGGTTATAGCCTTTCTGGTTTTTGCATGTGCCAAAGAAGTTGGTACGGGTAAGATAAAAAGGCGCGATGTTCATTCCGCACAGCGGTTAGTGGGCGTTTCTTTTTCCAGATCCGAAATAGATACCATGCTCAATTACCTTTCGGCCAACCGGGAAGGATATGACAGCATGCGCAAATTTTCGTTGCCTACTTCTGCTACCCCAGCGCTGTATTTTGACCCTCGTCCTGCGCAATTTCAAATCAAGAATCGCCATAGCATTTCCGATTGGAAAGTACCGCAAGAAGTGACTCTGCCCGAAAATGATTCAGAGATAGCCTTTTTATCCGTTGCTGAACTGAGCACGCTTATTAAGTCTCGAAAAATTTCTTCTACACGGCTTACTCAAATTTATCTAAGCCGCCTAAAGAAATACAAAGACACACTGCAAGCGGTTGTTACGATCACCGAACAATTGGCCCTCCAACAAGCCAAGCAAGCTGATGAGGAAATAGCAAAAGGAATCAACCGGGGTGTTTTGCATGGCATTCCTTACGGGATCAAAGATTTATTTGCCGTACCAGGTTATCCCACCACATGGGGAGCGGAGCCGTATCGAAATCAAATCCTAAAAGAAAAGGCTGCAGTGGTGAAACGCCTCGAAGATGCCGGAGCTGTTTTAGTAGCAAAATTAACAACCGGTGCCTTGGCTCGTGGGGATGTCTGGTTTGGCGGTCGCACAAAAAACCCGTGGGACCTAAAGCAAGGTGCTAGCGGTTCATCTGCCGGTTCTGCATCAGCAACTGCCGCTGGCTTGGTGGCCTTTGCCATCGGCACAGAAACATTGGGCTCTATTTTGTCGCCTTCTTCCCGATGTGGGGCAACTGGCTTGCGCCCTTCATTCGGAGCAGTTAGTCGCCAAGGTGCCATGACCCTTTCTTGGTCAATGGATAAAGTAGGCCCGATTGCGCGTACCGCCCAAGATTGCGCACTGATTTTTCCAATTATCAAAGGAAAAAATCCTTCCGATAAAGATCGCTCAGTTGTAGACTATCCCTTTTCATTTCATCCAACCACGAGCTTTCAGGGATACAAAATAGGGTACTTCAAAAAGCAGTTTTCTAAAAAGGATACCTCGCGGGCCGCTAAGAATGATTCACTCACATTTCAAAAACTGCGTGAGATGGGGGCAACATTGGAGGAGATTAACATGCCAGATTCCATTCCTTTTGACGTGTTTGATATCATTTTGCGATCCGAAGCAGGTGCGTTTTTTGATGAGTTGGTTCGATCACATCAGGATCGATTGCTTTCCGAACAAAACAAGGACTCACGTGCAAACTCCCTGCGGCAATCCCGATTTATTTCGGCTGTAGAATACCTGCAAGCCAATCGACATCGATCGGTACTGATTGAAAAATTTAATGCAATCATCCAACCCTATGATTTTGTCATCGCCCCGTCCAATAATCAGGATATTTCGTTAACAACTAACCTGACGGGCCATCCCGCCATCAGCTTGCCCAATGGTTTTGATGCCAAAGGAAGACCTACTGCCATAATGTTCATTGGAAACTTATATGACGAAGCTCCTTTATTAGAGGCTTCATTTATCTATCAACAAGCAACGGAGTTTGAAGATAAGCATCCGGCCTTCTTCAAAAATTGAATCTATTTTTTAGCCAAAGCAGCTAGTAAATCGGCTACACTCTTTAAAGTGAGATCATGAAGCTGCCAAGTAGTAGTTACTTCTGTTTGAATTTTGATCACAGTTTCGGCAGTGGGAGTCACTTCATACCCACACCGCTCCAATGCATTCTTAGTCCATAAATAAGGATAACCCTCACCAATCAATTGGATAGGTTTATTGCGATGTGCCTCATGTTCTACTTTACCCGTTTTTAAATCAAATCCTTTGAATTGAAATACTTCATCAAACGCTCCGTTTAGCACGAGGTCTTCCGGAATTCCGGAGACGACTTTTTTATTTAAAGTAGCGAGCCATATCCAATCCGCAGTTTGCAAAGCCAAATCCAGTTCGTGGGTACACACCAAAATGGCTTTCCGTTCCTGCCGGGCCAGTTTGCGCAGCAGATTCATGATCTCCACCCGGTTATTCAAATCGAGATGGGCGGTAGGCTCATCCAGCAACATAACCGGAGTTTGTTGCGCCAGCGCCCGAGCAATCATCACCAGTTGCATCTGCCCATCGCTCAATTGATACAGCCGTTTGTTTTTCAAATGACCAATCTGCGTAAGCGCAATGGCCTCTTCAATGATGCGATGATCTTCGTCTCGTAACGAAATGTTCCAACTTAAATGGGGATATCTGCCATACGCCACTAAATCATATACCAGCATGTTGGTAGCTGTGATGCGATCGGTGAGCACCAACGACAGCTTTCCCTTTTCTATGCCATTCAGTTCGCCTCGGAGCGGCTTTTGCAATCCGGCCAACGTTCGCAATAGCGTTGATTTACCAATGCCGTTTGGCCCCATAAAGCAAACCAGTTCACCTTCCCGCAACTGGAGATTCAAATCTTGTAACAAAACAGCTTCTTCCCTGTTCGAAGTGTAACCTACCGCTAACTGATGAGAGGTTATCATACGCGAACTTGTTTATTGGAAATGACCATGCTGATAACCAACGGAGCACCAATCAACGAGGTGATGGCATTCAGTGGAAGCACCTGAGCGCCTCCGGCCAGGTTACTCACCATATCACAAAAGAGTAGGAGGGAAGCCCCCGTCACCATGACAAAAGGAAGCAAAATTTTATGGTTCGTAGTAGGAATGAATAACCGAACCAAGTGTGGCACGGCCAGGCCAACAAACGCAATCGGGCCACAAAAAGCTGTTACGCCACCAGTGAGTAAAGCTGTTGCGATGACGATCCAAAAGCGCGAACGGCTGGTGTTGATTCCTAAGTTGGCTGCGTAATTTTCACCCAAAAGCCAGGCATTGAGGGGTTTTTGAAGAAAAAAGGCAATGCCAAGACCAATGAATGTAATAATCGCTAATACCTGCACTTCGCCCCAGTGTGTGCTCCCAACACTTCCCAGCGACCAGATCAGGAAAATCTGAAGATCTTCGGCTTTGCTCAGAAATTGTAAAATTCCTACCAGCGAGGAGGTAGCCGCACTGATCATTAGACCAATAATCAATAATGAGGTATTGTCTTTTATAAATCTTGAAATGAAGATAACAATCAGTAAAACGATGCTTCCCCCAATGCTTGCGGCAGTGGCAACACTCCAGTTACCCATTAAAATGGACCCAACGCCAGTCGATTGACCAATCAGAATAACAATGGCCACGGCCAGACTCGCACCCGAGCTGAGGCCGAGCACATCCGGCCCCGCCAGCGGGTTTCTAAATAA
>JAJTHV010000318.1 GCA_021300095.1 Flammeovirgaceae bacterium
AAAATAGTTAATTTCAAAGATGGATTCCGAAGAATTCTCAATTGAGTTATCCCATAGTTTTTCATAATCCGGAAGTAAACTGTAACCACCAGATATTACCGCATCGCAATACTGTTTTACCTTATTCCAATCTCGTGGTTCTTGAGTTGCATAAACCTTTGCCAACATCGCGTTAGCGGCACCTTTTGTAGCGAAACCCTTGTGAGCAGCTGTTGCCGCGGTATTCTGTGCAGCATTTTCAAAATCTAAGATAATTTGTTGATATACTTCAGTCGCAGCTGTACGAGGCGGAAACAGCAACGGATAGATTTCAGGTAAGACTTCTGCGCTAATCGTTTTTACACCTTTCGTTAATAGAGGCACATCTCCCCACAATTGCACTAACTGAAAATAACAAAACGCCCGGATGAATGATGCCTCTCCTACTATCTGCTTCTTGCGATCAGCACTGAGTGCCGGATCAGTTACAGCATCAATGTTGTTAATTACCAAATTAACCTTTCCGATGGTGCTATAAAGATAGCCCCAATCACGCGCCAAATTTTTGTTAGTAGCATCAATTTTAAAATTGTCTAGCTGGAAGTTATTGGGATTATCCCCACCGGCATAAGCATCATCACTTTGAGCATCACCGTTTACAAAATAATCTAGCTCAAAGTACTCGTTTCTAAAATCAGCATAGGCACCTGAAAGTGCGGCTTCTACCTCTGAGGCACTTGCATAGAGCGGAGCATCTACATTTGCATTGTTTACAGCAATACCTTGCGATTTTGGCTTTAACTCTAAAAAATCATTGCATGCGGCAAGAAACAGTGAGCAACCAACAAAAATGATATATCTAAATTTCATGAATGTATAATGTTAAAATTCAACATTGAGTCCCAAAGTGATCGTTCTAGCTTGCGGATACGTACCATAGTCAATTCCAACTTCAGTAGCACTTCTGCCAAATGCATTTACTTCCGGATCAAAACCACTGTATTTAGTGAATGTCAACAAGTTTTGACCCGTGGTATAAACAGACATTTTTTTGATGCCCCATTTCTTTATCTTCTCTGTGTTAAAGTTATAGGTAAGTGTTACCGATTTCAAACGGACATAGGAACCATCTTCTACAAACCGAGATGAGTTTCGCACATTGTCGAAGTTTCCTTGGGATGCCCTTGGAATATCCGTTATTTTATTCGTTGGTGTCCATCTTCGCAGTACAGCCTTCGATTGGTTTTTGCTATCAAACATTCCTTCCAAGGCAATTCGGTTTGCATTAAAAATATCATTGCCAACACTACCTTGAAAAAACAAATTTAAATCGAAACGTTTGTAGGAGAAATTATTCGTGAACCCGAATATAAAATTAGGTTGGCCGTTTCCAATTATCGTACGATCTGCGGTATCAAAAATTCCGTTGTTATTTAGATCACGATACTGGATGTCTCCTGTTTCTGGTTTCACCCCATCTGAAATGTATCCATACATAGCGCCCAACGGAAAGCCCTCTCGCACTATGTTCACGGGAAGGAAGTTATTATCGAAGTTTCCAAAGAAATACACCTTTGCATAATCACCTAGACTGGTAACTTTATTGCGGTTGAATGAAATGTTAAAATCCGTTTTCCATAGCAATTTGTTCTCCGTGTTCACGGTTGAAATATTCAGTTCCAAGCCTCTATTTTCAATGTTTGCCGCGTTTGTCTGAATAACCTTACTTCCTACCGATTGAGGCAACTGAACATCGAGAAGAACGTTGCTGGTTTGTTTAATGTAGGCATCCAATGTTACAATCACACGTGCTTGTAAAATGGAAAGATCCAATCCAATGTTCGTTTGATCGGTTGTTTCCCATTGCAAATTGGGATTTCCGTAAGAAGTTTGAGTTTCTGCCGGTCCGGACAATGGATTAGTAGGAGCCCTTCGGCCGTAAGAAGTTAACCCATATCGGGCATAATTTGAAATTCCATCTTGGTTTCCACTGCGTCCCCAGCCTCCCCGAATTTTCAAATCATTGATAAATCCAAATTGTTGCATAAAAGGCTCAGAGGAAATACGCCATGCCGCAGAGAATGCCGGCATCGTGCCCCAATGTTTTGCTAGCTTCGATGAGCCATCTGTTTTAACGGTGAGACCAAAGAGGTACTTGCCTTTGAAATCATAGTTTACCCGGCCAAAGAAAGAGACCAAACTAGATTCGGTGATATTGGTAGCAGCGTACGAAATGTTATTGGCAGCATTCAATGTCTTAATTTCTACATTGTTTGGAAAATCGTTTCCCTGAATGTAAGAATCATTCAAGTAGTTTTTCGATATGTTCGTTCCAACTAATGCTGTTAGATTATGATCCTTTACCGATTTAATGTAGGTTAGATAGTTTTCAATTAAGTACGTAGTGCTGGTAAAACGATTTGCCTGTCCATATCCATGTTGGCTTCTTCCAAAGTTTGTGCGGAAGGGATCAAGGTAATAGTCATAGCGGTAGTTAGTATAGTCAATACCGATGTTTGTTTTATAGGTTAAACCTTTGATGATTTTAGCTTCAACTGTTAGGTTACCAAAAAGTCGGCTGTCTACAGCTTCCTGATCCGGGCCATATTGTCCGGCATAGGGATTTTCCCAAGAAGCTTGATAGGGATTCGGATCGAATTGACCGCTCCCATCACTTTTGTAAGGCTTTAAAAAAGGCGGAGTATTTAAAACGCTTAAGATAATCCCTCCACGATCTGCGCCTGTATTATCATTTGTATTTTTAGTAGTTGTGCTTAATAAGTTCAGATTGGTTCCTATTTTCAGCCACTCTTTTACTTGATTGTCAAGATTCAAGCGAACAGAAAAACGGTCGAACGTTGCCGGTGCAACAATACCTTTGTTCTGTAAATAATTCGCTGATAAGTAGAATTGCGATTTTTCATTTCCGCCTCCGATGGCCAATTGGTAGCTTTGATTTACGCCTGTTCCAAAAACTAAATCATTCCAATTCGTATAACCAGTTGCTGCTGGATCCACGGGGATATTCATTTCTTCTAATAAAGTGCGATACTGTTTTGTGGATAGAGTCTCAACTGTCTTGCTCAAATTTGAAATTCCGGTGTAAGCGCTAAAGCGAACAAAAGAGTTTGTGGAAGTTCCACGTTTTGTTGTGATTAATACTACACCGTTGGCAGCCCGTGCACCATAAATAGCCGCTGCAGATGCATCCTTCAATACCGTCATCGATGAAATATCGGATGGGTTAAGACCTTTGATGTCCATGGTTTGCATACCATCAACAACATAAAGAGGTTCATTTCCTGCAAGTACGGATGTAGCTCCGCGAATGCGTATCGCAATATCACCACCCGGTTTACCAGACGTTTGTATAACCTGAACGCCTGCAGCCTTTCCTTGCAAAGCTTCGGCAGCAGAAACCAATGGCCGATCTTTCAGAGATGCTTCATCTACAATGGCAACGGAAGTGGTTAGGTCTTTCTTTTTCTGAGTGCCATATCCTACTACCACAACTTCTTCTAGTGTCGTAAGATCTTCTTCTAAAATAATGTCAATAGATGTTCGACCCGAAATGGAAATTTCTTGTTCTTTATAACCAATAAAACTTATCACCAACGTGCCTTCAGAAGCACTTATTTGAAATGTTCCATCGGCATCGGTAGCAACTCCATTCGAAGTTCCTTTGACGATAATGTTTACACCCGGCAATGGCAGGCCTGCTCCATCCCGCACAGTGCCCTTGATGAGATTCGTTTGTGCGAATGCCCACTGCGTAAGAAATAAAAAAAGAAATAAGATGTAAATTTTATTCATAGGTAATGAATTATCATAAAATCTGTTGCTTTCATTGAATGAAGAGAAAGTTGAAACAAGAGCAGTTGTTCAAGCTGCTCTTGTTAACCCTAAACTCTACCAATGTCTGAATGTATTTTTATCGAACTAAAACCACCGACCAAGCTTGTGAACCATCCTGGCTTGCGGTATAGTCAATCGTGATGAACAGATATTCTTTGTTGGTTGAGGTATTTTTTACATAAGCCATAACTTCATAGGTGGTAGAAGTTTTTCCACCATTAGCGGCCTTTGTCTTTTCCGAATTTTCTCCGCCATTGTATGGCTTATAGAAGCCTAAGAATGCAATTGCATTGTTTGCTCCACCATTTGTGACTGTAATCTTAGCGCGAGTTGCACCGCTGGCAGGTGCCAACACATAGGTGTGTGCAGCTTCCGTTTTAAAACGCTTGCCATCATTTGTAACCGTAGCGAGTTGAGCATCAGATAAACAACCATTGTCAAACCCTGCCATGTATCCATCGTTACGAACATCTCCTTTTGTATCATATCCAAACACGCCTCCAGTGCTAAACTTGAATTCGTCATTGGTCATACAAACCCAGCTTCCTCCAGCAGTCAAATCAGCTTTTGGCACAACATACCAATCATTCTTACCAAAACCAGGTCCTACAAAGACTGAATTAACATCTGCGCGAACACGCCAAGGCAATCCTTGCAACACCGCATCTGTCAGTGTAAGGTTAGCACTATTTACAACAAACATTTGAGCGCCACTGGTATTGTCACCATTTGGATTGGTGGCTTTCACGGATACGTTGTAAATTCCATCAGCAGCATAGGTGTGTGAAGGGCTTGCAGCTGTCGAGGTTGTACCATCTCCAAAATCCCATAAATAAGAAACACCGTCAGTCGTGGTATTGGTTGTAGTCAACGTACTTCCACTTAGTGTAGCTGTAAAAGATGCAGTTGGCTTGGGGCCAGGCAATACTGGTTCGTTAGCTGGATTATCATAGGCTACTAACACAAATCTCCAGTATGCATCCATTTCTGCATCTCCGTCAAAATTGTATTTTGCCATCAACTTCAAAGTATCAGTTCCATTAGGCGCATCATATATTTTTTCGATTTCGTAGGTAACATCTGCTTGAGGAACTTTTACTTCTGCATTTGTAGCTACTTTCTCTAATCCGATATAAGCGCCATTTCCTACAATTTTAACTTTAGGGGTAGAACCAGGCGTAAGAACAAACGTGCCTGCAAATGGTGAGTGCCAAGCCGATATATCTGCTCCATCCTTATTGGTATTGGTATCTACTGCACCTACATTCTGGCAACTAAATTCAGGGCCACCATTTGCTTTCGTTTTGTAAATTCCACCATCACCTGCATAAAAATCACCCTTTAAATCACGGTTGAAAACTAAGCCGGCTCTTGTAAATTTAAACTCATCGTTTAAGAAACATGGACGCTTGGCAAGATCTTCATCTTTACCAAATCTCCACCAGATACCTTTAATCGTTTCGCTCCCTGCTGCTCCTTGCAATTCACCAACGGTCAATGGAAATGCGCCTTTTCCACCAGCCATATCAGTTTGACGCAACATTTTCCAGGTCTTAGAAGTGGTTCCTGCGATTGCGGTGAGTAGTGCATTCGGATCTGAAACAGTGACTTTAACCGTTTTCACATCTTTTGTTTTGCCATCCGCGTTGGTAACTGTCAATGCTACATTATAATCTCCTGCTGCCGGAAAAATATGCACTGGATTGGTATCTGTAGATTTTGCACTTGCATCCCCGAAATCCCATGAGCTTGTAGCAAAATTTTGAGAAGTATTCGTGAACGTCAATTTCTTGAAATCAGCTGCATCTACAACGAATGTAAAACTTGAAATTACTTCTGGTGCAGGATCATCGGTCTTGCAGGAAATAACTTGAATTAAGATTGCAATCGCCAGAATGGATAACCATCGCGAATTCAGTAATGTGTTTTTCATAGTTTAGTGTTGGTTAACAATTGTGATTTTTTACTGGATTCAAAAGTAAATAATCTCAAATTAACGCACTGACAATTAGGTGTTTACAATATTTGATACGCTTCAGTCGCAACTAAAAAAAGCTGAAATCAAAGTCGGAGGCTTGGAATTGATGAATTGTATCGAAACCGATTGATACGCGTTTTTTTTCGCAATCGGTTGCTGATGGAGAATAGTTAATCTACTGATTGTCTATCCTTTACATCTATAGCTGATTGTTTAAAAAAAATGTGATTTTTTTTAAATTAAATAAACAAGGATCAAAAAGTGGCTATTTTGAAAGGATTTAAGCGTTTTCTTGAACCATCAGAATGGAATCCCAGCCATGTTGATGGGCATTTTTATGGATTCGCGCATATTCACGCATCGCTTTTTTGATTTTTGAGCTATATGCCCAGCACGTACTTTGGCGGATTCCAAGGATTTCGGAGAGACGATGTGAAGATATTGTGCCATTGGATGAGTACACCAAAAATATCATATAAAATGCCTTATTAATGGGAAGACGTGTGTTTTGAAGTAAGGTAAATGCCGTTACAGACTCATCATATCCACACCGTGAGCATCTTCGGCTGTAAAGGGCCTTCCCTTCGTTATAACCGGTGTAATTGCATTTAACACATTGAAAATCATGTATCCATTTCTTATCAGCTATAAATCGCAAACAACTTTGATCATCTGGGTACATCTTGCTAAATTCTTCAAAGTCTACTTCTTTGGATAGTATACGCGCTTCTTTAACTTCCGCCACATCGTGCTGTAGTTTTTGATTGTCTTTGGAAAGCAACAAGTTAATTTCGGCAATCTCTTGCGCTTGTTGTTCTAGCTGTTGATTGGCAGTTTCAAGTTGGCGATTTTGCTGTTCTATAAACAAATTTTGTACACGCAATTCGCGCGTCTTAATTTCAACTTGTTCCGTCAATAATTGATTCTGATTTTCTTTGAGTTTTTGATTTTCATGAAGTTGCTCGATCGTTCGGGCCTGTGCTTGTTCCTTTTCCAAACGCAGTAATCGGATCTTATCTGTATTTGCAAATGAGAGTAATAACATTTCAATTATAAAGCTTAGTCCCAGACTATAATGCGATAAATCGCCAAGAGGCCGCCACTCAATATCTAGGTATTGCAGTACTTTATAGAGAATTCCAAAGGCTACAAAAGAGTATGCCATTACAAGAAAACGTGCCGGAGGGTATTTCTTAATGAAATAGCTATGGATACTGGCTCCATAGATGGCGAGAAAGGGTATGATCTCGACAAACCGAAACCGAAACCATTCTGGTAATAATGTGATGCTAACGAGTAGAAAGGCTGTGCGAAAAATTAATGCAGCTAAAAACAAGCGCAACATAAATTTATTCTCATGTCGCAGATTTAAGAGCGAGGCAGAAAACACCAGGGCAAATGAAGTGGAGAGGTAAAGAAAAATGCCGCTGGCATAATAATTCCACTGTGGGAAATCGGGCCATAAATATTGAAACCCAATTCCATCGGCACTCATTTCATATAAACCAAGACTTAACAAATAAAGAATGTAAAACAGATAATGACGCTCGCGGACAGCTAAAAACATGAGTAAGTTATAGAAGCTAAACACCAGGATCATTCCATAAAAAATACCGAAGAAAAAATACTCATCTAATGCATATTGAAACAGCCAACTTTGCGCACGCAGCACAATTAAGACATCGGCTTTTTGCCGGGAAGTAAGTTTGGCGTAATAGGTGATTTCTTGATTCGGAATAGGCGATATTGGAATAATGAAATTTTTATGCCAGATCTCACGCTTTCCAAATTCCATTTCATCGCCAACCAAAGTGCTTCTATACTTTCCATCTGTATCCGGTGAATAAAATTCAAGATGATCGATGGTTTGATCAAAAAACTCGATCACCCAATTGCGATTGGTCGTAGCCGGAAATGCGACTTTTACACGAAACCAATACGTAGACTGACGATGCTCATTGGTGGGATTAAAACTTTTACTGGGTAAGAAATTTGAATTCCAATGTATGCTACTCACCTCGTCAATACTCAGCTCGCTATTTACATCTTCCAACCATTCG
>JAJTHV010000132.1 GCA_021300095.1 Flammeovirgaceae bacterium
CGAAGCGTCAGACGCTTTTCTTTTCAGCTACTATGCCGAAAGAAATTTCATCGTTGGCCAACTCGATTCTTACGAATCCATCGCGGGTAGAAGTGACTCCGGTTTCGTCAACTGCGAATACGATCAAGCAGTCGATGTATTTTGTAGATAAGAAAGATAAGAAGTCGCTGTTGTTGCATTTGTTGAAAGACAAATCTATTGTGACAGCTTTGGTTTTTACACGCACGAAGCACGGAGCTGATCGCGTGGTGAAAGACCTGACCAAAGTAGGTATCAAAGCCGAGGCGATTCACGGAAACAAATCACAGAATGCACGTCAGCGCGCGCTCACTAATTTTAAAGCGCAACATACTCGAGTATTGGTGGCAACGGATATTGCAGCACGTGGTATTGACGTGGATGATTTATCGACTGTGATTAACTACGAATTGCCAAATGTTCCGGAGACATACGTGCATCGTATTGGTCGCACGGGCAGGGCAGGAGCATCGGGACAATCTTTGTCGTTTTGTGATGCCGAGGAAAAAGAATTTTTACGCGACATTCAAAAGCTGATTGGCAAACAGGTGCCGGTGGTGACGGATCATCCGTATCCGCTGGATCCGAATGCTACATTTACTCCTCAACCGAAAGAGCGCGGTTCTTTCAATCGCGGTAAAAGACCCGAAGGAGGTCAGCGCTCGGGCCAGCGCTCAGGCGCACCGAAGAAACAATGGAGCGGTCGCAACCAAAGACGCGACTGATTTTTAGCTGCACTATTTTGAAAGGCACAAAATGTGTTTGACACTGAACTATGAGCGGGCGCGGGCAAGGGATTGAAGCGGAAAGCTTCCCGAGAGTGTGTTTGTGTAGTTTACTCAACACTTGAACGAGGGAACTTGAAGCGAAAAGCCCGGTGGCCACCGCCAGCGCTTAGCTTGCTTGCGCTGACGGTGGCCATGCCCCCAAGAAAGTTTTTATACAACCACTCAAACTTAATTGGGTGGTTTACTTTTTTGTAGATTAGCCGTGTGAAGAAAATAATTCTGATTTATGGGGCTTCGCTGGCGGTGCTGGTGTTTTTGTTGAAATACCTGGAGTACCAATTTTTTGCCAAAGACCTAGCACTTGAATTTTATCTGGCCGTGATTGCCATGCTGTTTACCGGTCTGGGCATTTGGGCGGGCTTTCGCCTGACGCGCCCCAAAGTAGTAGTAGTGAAGATGAGTGCGGATTTTGTTTTTAACGAACGAGAGCTGGATCGGCTGGGCATCAGCAAGCGCGAGCACGAGGTGTTGGAATGGATGGCGAAGGGCCTCTCGAACCAGGAGATTGCCGACAAGCTGTTTGTATCGCTGAACACCGTGAAGACCCATACGTCTAATCTTTTTCTGAAACTGGAGGTGAGCCGCAGAACCCAGGCTATTCAAAAAGCGAAAGAGCTGAGACTGATACCTTAACTAAGGCGCGTTTTTGCCAGAATTGACTCCCACTTTCGTACTATTTCCCGTAAATTTCTTGAAATCATCCTTTCGGGTGAAGGCTTTGGCCCCCGATTGCGCTTGATTTGATCAAAAAAACAAAAAAGCTTATGAAAAGAATAGTACTGGTTTATGGGTTGATTGCCGGAGCCATTGTTGGTGGCTTGATGCTGATTACAATGCCGCTGTATGAAAGTGGCACACTTGACATCAAGAATGGTGAATTTGTTGGTTACACCACGATGGTGGTGGCGCTGTCGCTGATTTTTGTTGGGGTGAAGTCGTTTCGCGACCAACATGCGCAGGGCGCAATAAGTTTTGGTAAAGGATTTTTGGTGGGCATATTGATTACGCTGGTAGCCTCGGTGATGTATGCGCTGGCGTGGGAGATTTCGTTCTACCGGATGTCGCCGGAGTATGTGAATAAGATAGCGCAGGAATATGTGACGAAGCTAAAAGAAAAGGGAGCTACGGAAGCGGAACTGAAGAAAATGGACGAGCAGTATCAGGTTTACAAAACCAATTTTCCGATTCGCTTTGGCGTAACACTCATTGAAATTTTTCCGGTGGGGGTAATTATTTCTTTGATTACTGCGGGCTTGCTGCGCAGGAAGAGTTTTTTGGCAGCGCAGGAAAATGTGAACACTAAATCCGCTTAGCTATGCAATCGAAAGCTACGACCATTGCCGATTATTTAAAGGAGTTGCCTGAAGATCGGAAGAAGATTATAAGCGACATGCACAAGGTGATCACCAAAAATTTGCCGAAGGGATTTGAAGTGCGCATGAGTTATGGCATGATTGGGTATGTGGTGCCGCACTCACTTTATTCGGATGGGTACCATTGCACTCCGGAGTTGCCGCTGCCGTTTATGAATGTGGCTTCGCAAAAGAATTTTATTGCGTTGTATCACATGGGGCTATATGCCAATAAGAAATTACTGGACTGGTTTTCGGATGAATGGCGGGTGTATTCGAAGAAGAAATTGGACATGGGCAAATCGTGTATTCGATTTAAGAAACCGGAAGACGTGCCGCTTGATTTGATTGGCGAACTGGCATCGAAGATGACACCGCAGGAGTGGATTGCCATTTATGAAAATAGCAAACCGAAGTGATCGGAGTTGATAACTATTGAATACTAATAACTTATTTTATAATATATGAAAAAAAGATTTTTGTTGGCTTTGAGCCTGATCCTTTCATTTGCAATTGGGGTGTACACGAATCCCATGATGGCTAAACAACAAGCCGAAGAGAAACTGAAACTCGGAGCTTTCTCCATGAGCTTGAGTGTAAAAGATTTAAAAGCTTCTAAGGAATTTTATGAGGAACTTGGGTTTGTCGTTTCAGGAGGAGCGATGGAAAAGAGGTACCTCATCATGAAGAACGAGACTACGCTGATCGGATTGTTTCAGGGATTTTTTAAAGGCAACATGTTAACCTTCAATCCGGGATGGGATGTGAACGCTAAGAATGTAGATCCGTTTGATGATGTGCGGAAAATACAGCGAACATTGAAGAGCCACAACCGACAATTATTAACGGAAGCAAATGAGAGTACCACAGGACCTGCTAGTTGCATGGTAGCCGATCCGGATGGAAATATTATTCTGATAGACCAGCATCGATAACTAAATTCAAACGCCCACATTAGAATCACATTCATATGAAACGAGTAACAGGACTAGGCGGAGTATTTTTTAAAACATCCGACCCCAAGAAAACAAGAGAATGGTATGGCAAGCATCTGGGCTTGCCAGTAGATGATTATGGTGCCAGCTTTCAATGGCTGGAAGTAGATAAACCCGATGCGAAGTCTCCGGCTTTGACGCAATGGAGCCCTTTTGCTGCGGACACGAAATACTTTCAGCCCAGCGAGAAGCCTTACATGTTCAACTACCGTGTAGAAAATCTGGTAGAGTTGCTGAAAGTGTTGAAAGAAGAAGGCGTAGAAATTGTAGGCGAAATGCAGGAATATCCGTACGGAAAATTCGGCTGGATTATGGACCCCGATGGAAACAAGATTGAATTGTGGGAGCCGAAGGATGAGGGGTTTGAGACTACTTAAAACTCTTAAACCAACTTCCAATCTTCATCATCAAGACGCCCATGATGGCTTCTTTAATGATGCTGGAAGACATTTTGGATTGACCTAAGGTGCGGTCGGTAAAAATGATGGGCACTTCGGTGAGTCGGAAGCCATATTTCCATGTGAGAAATTTCATTTCAATTTGAAATGCATAGCCCACAAACTTGATTTTGTCCAGCGGAATTTTTTCAAGCACTGTATGGCGAAAACAGACAAAGCCAGCTGTGGTGTCGTGGATAGGGATACCGGTGATGAAGCGCACGTATTTGCTGGCAAAGTACGACATGAGCACACGACTCATGGGCCAATTCACCACATTCACGCCATTGGAGTAGCGCGAGCCAATGGCTAAATCATTTCCCGATTCTTCGCATGCCAGATAGAGACGCACCAGATCTTTCGGGTTGTGCGAGAAGTCGGCATCCATTTCGAGTAGATATTTATACCCTTTCTGTAGACCAAATTTGAATCCGGCAATGTAGGCGGTACCCAGACCTTGCTTTCCTTCGCGTTGCAATAAGTGCAACTTGGTTTCGGTGGGGGTGTTGTATTTTTCTTGTAAGGATTTTACTTCGTTGGCGGTGCCATCGGGTGAATTGTCGTCAACAATCAGCAGATGAAAATCTTTTGGCTGAGCGAGCACTTCCTTAATAATAGAATGGATGTTTTCTATTTCGTTGAATGTGGGAATGATGACCAGGGCGTTGCTCAAAATGTATTTTTTTTAAAAGTATTAATTTAACGGTTCGATTACAATTTGTATTGTTAAACTAATACGTAAATCGCACTCCTTCCGCTAATAAATGTTAATTTTCGATTTGAATCGTAATTCGCAAATATGACGAAAGCAGTTTTCCTGGACCGGGATGGCGTATTAAACAAAGACAATGTCAATTATACCTATCGGGTTGCAGACTTTGAAATATTGCATGGTGTGATAGAAGCATTGCAGGCGTTGCACCAAGCGGGTTATAAATTAGTGGTGGTTACCAATCAGTCTGGAATAGCGCAAGGAATTTACAAACATGCTGATGTCGCTGCTTGTCATGCTTACATGCAAGAGCAATGTGGTGGTGTGATCGATCATTTTTACTATAGCCCCTATCATCCATCAGCTACTCATTCGCTTACGCGGAAGCCGGGGACGTTGATGTTTGAGAAAGCCCGAGCAAAATTCGATATTGACTTCTTACAATCATGGATGGTTGGGGACAGAGGCAGAGATATAATCCCAGCCCGCCAATTGGGAATCCGCACGATTCAGATTGGCGATGAAATTGAGCCAGAAAATAAAGCAGACTATATGTGTGAAAGTTTAAAAGAGGCATCATCTTTGATTATGAACACCATTACAAATCACTAAACAACTCCCACTATGAAAAGATCAATTGTTTTCCTTTTTATGCTAATGAGTGTGGCCTGCATGAGTCAGTCTTTTGAAGGCACTGTAAAATTTTCGATGAAGGCAGAAATTACGGATCCTAAGATGAAGGCACAAATGGAGCAGGGTATGCAGCAACTCAATGATCCGGCAACTCAAGCTAAGTTGAAAGAGATGCAGGAGAAGATGAACGATCCGCAAATGAAAGCGATGATGGAGGCAAACCCTCAAATGAAAGAACAGATTGAAAACGCTCTGAAAATGGCACAAGGGGGTAGCGCAGGGGTGACTTCCATGATGCCCACAGGATTTGTATTTAAGATGAAAGGAGACAACTCTCTCACCATTATGGAAGGTGGAATGATGCCGATGGAGGTTCTTCACTTGAAGGATAAGTCCTACCGCCTTGATCGGAAGAATAAAACTTATTCTGAGTTGGATGCTGGTGGTCCGCCTACCAATATGCCTCAGCAACCTAAGCCACAAGTGAAAATCACTAAAACGAACGAGAAGGCAACCATTTTAAAGTACAATTGCACCAAATACATTGCTACTGTTACAGAGAAAGATAAAACGATCAATCAAATCTTTTGGACAACCACCGACATTAAAGATTTTGATATGAAGAGTTTAGCGAAGCAGCGCATGGGGCGTGGAGAGCCAATGTTTTACGAAGGTATTGAAGGAGTGCCATTGAAAATTGAAATGACCATGCCGGAGGCGAAGATGATTATGGAGGTTACAGAAATCAAACGCGAAACACTTAATGCTTCTGACTTTTCTCTTCCTGCAGCTTTCAAACAAACCAAAGGAATGTTCTGATTGATTTAGTCATCAAAATAAAAAAGCCTTCCGATTTTTCAGAAGGCTTTTTTTACTTTTAATCACTTCAATTAAAGTGATCCGCTTACTTTCAGTTTAGTAGGTTTTTGGCGCTTAGGAGCGTGCGCTTCTTCATAGCCTAAAATTTTCATCATGCTCTCGCTGGTTTGCTCGCTGGCGAAAAGTTCAGTGGAGATTTCGCCATCTTCATTACGATCAATTAACACGTGCTTCGGTGCTGGAATAAGGCAATGTTGAATGCCACCGTAACCTCCCAACGATTCCTGGTACGCACCCGTGTGGAAGAACCCAATGTACAGAGGCTCCTCATCATTAATCATGGGCAAGAATACCTCACCGGTGTGGGCTTCGGAGTTGTAGTAATCTTGGCTGTCGCAGGTAAGTCCACCAATATTTATTTTGTGATATGGATCATCCCATTTGTTGAGTGCCATCAAAATGTACTTTTGATTCATGCCCCACACATCGGGAAGATGAGTAATGAATGAGCCGTCAATCATATACCACAACTCTTTGTCGTTTTGTAGTTTTTGATCGACCACCGAATACAACACCGCTCCGCTTTCGGCCACAGTGAAACTCCCAAACTCAGTAAAGATATTTGGTACTGGCACGTTATTCTTTTCGCAAATCCATTTGATGTTCTCTACGATTTGCTCGATCATGTATTTGTAATCGTACTGAAATGTGAGTGAAGTTTTAACTGGAAATCCACCACCGATATCAATCGAATCCAGCGAGTCGCAGATTTTTTTCATTTCGCAATACTTGAAAATAAAGCGGCTTAGCTCACTCCAATAGTAGGCAGTATCTTTAATGCCGGTGTTGATGAAGAAGTGCAACAACTTCAGCTTTGCTTTACTGCTGGTCTCAATTTTCTCTTTATACAACGTGTTGATATCGCCATAGCGAATACCTAACCGTGATGTGTAAAATTCAAATTTAGGTTCTTCATCGGCTGCTACGCGAATGCCCACATTGTAAGGGCGATTTACGTTTTTCTCGTAGGTGTCGATTTCGCTTAGATTATCAAGAATGGGCATGCAATTGAACCCATCGTTTAACAATTCGGTAATGTAATCGCGGTACTTGGGCATTTTAAAGCCATTGCACAAAATGTAGGTGTCTTTGGTTATTTTACCACGACCATACAATGTGCGCACGATGGGAATATCAAACGCGGAAGATGTTTCGATGTGGATGTCATTTTTCAAAGCCTCCTCCAAAATGAAATCATAGTGCGAAGATTTGGTGCAATAGCAATACGTGTACTTGCCATTGTACTTAAAACGCTCCATGGCATTGTTAAATGCGGCCTTGGCGTAGCGGATGTTTTCGCTGATTTTGGGCAAATAAGTAATCTTGAGCGGAGTGCCATATTGCTTAATGATGTCCATCAAAGGCACATCATTAAAAAGTAGCTCATGGCTCCTTACTTTAAATTCTTTTTGAGGGAATTCGAACGTCTGCTCAATCAAATCACGGTAGCTCTTCATTTCGTTAGTGGTTGTTCGGTGCTGGCTGATGGAGTCGAACAACGCGTTAACGGTCTACCAACAACCAAAAATAAGGTGCAATATTGTCATAAATTTGCCATCTTTGCAATAATTCATACCGTATGGTTAACTACAGTTTCTTAGTTTTTTCAATTGCGCACGCACTCCCCGACTTCTGACGGGATAGGGCTAAGGAATCTTTCAGGTTTTAATTGTTAGTTAAT
The DNA here is from genome assembly GCA_021300095.1 of Flammeovirgaceae bacterium. Taxonomy (GTDB): domain Bacteria; phylum Bacteroidota; class Bacteroidia; order Cytophagales; family Cyclobacteriaceae; genus ELB16-189. Next base: position 7,496 of record JAJTHV010000132.1, read on the forward strand.
CATTTACCATTAATCATAATTTTTGTGAAGGCGAAGGAAATAAAGATCATTGAAGTGAAGTCCGAAATCGGTGCCGGAACGCGCGGAGCCAGTTTGGGGGTGGAGGCGATGAAAATAGCTAGCCTTGATCTGAAGTCGGATTTGTTCAGGAAATACGATTCGGTTGAAGTTGAAAATGTAAACGAATTGCTTTTTGACGGTGCTGAGCACGCTTACGCGAAATTTATTGATGGTGTGCTAATTATGGAAGAGCGCGTATGTCTGGAAGTATACGAACAGCTATTTGATGACTACTTTCCGTTGATCATGGCAGGAGATCATTCTACAGCCTACGGAACTATTGCCGGGATCAAAAAGGCCTATCCTAAAAAGAAACTGGGCGTAGTGTGGATAGATGCCCATGCGGACATCCATTCACCTTTTACTACTCCTTCGGGAAATATGCATGGCATGCCTTTGGCAATGGCTTTGGATTACGACAATCTGGAGTGTAAAGTCAACGACCCACGCGGTGAGACACTCGACTATTGGGAGCAAATAAAAAATGTTGGCGTGCAAGGTGCTAAGCTTAATGCCGAAGATTTGGTGTACATAGCCGTGCGCGATTTAGAGAAACCAGAAAACTATCTGATCAATAAGAACAATATCAATTTTGTTGAAGTAGAAGAAATCAAGAAAAATGGTGCCGATAAAATGGCACAGCGAGTATTGCAAATGCTTGACCACTGCGACTTGATTTATGTTTCATTTGATGTGGATAGTATTGACAGTCGCTTTTCAACTGGGACCGGCACGCCAGTTCCGAATGGACTTACCGTGGAGGAAGCCAAGCTGTTGAATGTAGAGTTGTGCAAAGATCCGCGCGTATGTGCATGGGAGATTGTTGAAGTGAATCCTACTTTGGACACCGAAAATCGAATGGCAGAAAGCGCCTTTGAAATTTTGGAAGCTGCTGCTAAGTCTATTGAAAGTAGACCGGTGGAAGCAGTGCAATGAAACGAGATTTCCATATTCACGGAAATCGGGTTATAACCCTCAAATATTTTTTATTTCTGCTCATTCTTTTATTGAATGGCAAGTCGGCTTATGCCCAATATCAGGCTGCCAATTGGTTGCTCTATCCGCAAACAAAAGCCAGCTTTATTTCTCAGTCTCCGGAGTTTAGTACTGACAATGCCGTGGATGCTGTTTTCATGGGTACATATTCGGATTTATCAGGTAGACTAATCCTTTATTCAAATGGCAAAACAGTTTGGAATAGTTCTGGAGTTCCTTACAAAAATGGAGAAAACATCTATTCATACCCAGGATACAACACAGTGATCGTTCCAAAGCCAGAAAGTGATAGCACCTTTTACATTTTCAATACTGTTTTTGTAACTCCATCACCAGGTACTTCAGGAGTCAACCTGGTTTATTCCATTGTCGACTTGCGCGCCAACAATCGCTTGGGTGAAGTAGTAGAACGTGGCAAGATTTTGTATGGTGGCATGCATGGCTTCTTTGCAGTATCCGGAACGTGCGATGGCAGTAGCTTATGGCTGATTGGAGACGTAGATTCCAATGTGTTTGAAGGGTCGGATCGCATGCTCATTTTCCGAATCACCAAGAATGGAATCGATGGGCCTTATTCTAATCTTCCTACCGGGCTCAGCATTGGCAACTCCAGCGGGTATCGGTTTTCGCCGGATGCCAAAAAGTTCGTATTCTCCATTGATGGAAATTTTGATACACGCACCATTCTCGCTGATTTTAATTTTGATCAGGTAGCACGCGAGCCATTTACAAATCTGCGATCGCTGCCATTTGGCAGAGTGGAGTTCTCGCCCAACAGTAAGTTTCTTTACCTGTGCGACTATTTGTATAAAAGAGTGTCTCAATACGATATCGAAAAAAAGACAACCACCGTTTTATTTAGTCACCCGGGCATTGGATCTAACATACAATTAGCCTCAGACGGGAAAATTTATATTCCGTTGGATGGCGCTAAAAAATGGGCCGTCATTCACCAGCCTAATTTACCGGGTTTATCTTGCCAAGCCGATGTAAACGGAATATCGGTGCCGTCTGATTTTTCATTGCCACAATTTCCAGCGCATTTTTTTCACCAAGGAAGTCAGCGACCGGATGCGGGACCAGACAAAGAAATTTGTATGAAAGATCGCGTTACTCTTGGTGTGCCGTCTGCATTTGTGGACTATTCAAATGGTATCCTGAGACGGATCTTCTCAATGCCAACACGCTCACTCCGGAATTCATACACATCGATACCACAAAAAATAAATTTGTCTATAAGCTTACGTATCAGGAAAGCAACTGTGTTGTCTCTGATATCACGGTCATACGAATTACACCCAAACCGGAACGACCGACAATTGATGGATCGAGGTCTGTTTGCCCGGGAGTAACTGCCGTTGATTACTGGACTACTACGAAGCCGGGCTTTACCTATGAATGGAGTGTGGTAGGCGGAACCATTCATAGTAATTCCGCGAATAAAGACAGCGTGAAAGTAAATTGGGGAGCTACGAATCCCAAGGCACGCGTAGATTTGCGCGCCATCGATCCCAAAAATTGTAAAAGTGACATCGGTTTTTTTCCCGTTCGAATTAATGTGGAGTTAAAAACACAAACCCCACAAGGCCTCGATTCCATTTGCAACAATCTGTTGGATCGCGCAGTTGTTTACTCCATCAACAACACAAACGGATCAGAATATATATGGGGTGTTGGGGGAGGCGATTTGATCAACGGGCAAGGCACCAACCGTGTAACTCTAAAGTGGAAAGACCTGTTGCCTAATTTTGTATGGGTAAAAGAAAAGAGCGTAACGGTAGATACCGTTTGTTTTGGAATTTCAGATACGCTGCGTGTCACCCGATTTAAAGATCCATCCACGTTGACTATTGATTGGGTGAGTGTAGATAGTGTGAATGAAAGAAATGTGCTGATCGCTACTCAGGCAAACCGAATGGATCGATTCAAAAAAATCAAGTTGTTGACCAAAGAGCGCACAAATATCTTTTGGTTAGACAAGGAACTTGCATTGCCGATGGCTAATCTTTTTACATTACGAGACTTGTCAACCGGTCAAAAGTCGTATAACATTAAAATGGAATATTTGAATGGATGTGAAGAATGGAAGGAAACCGCACAGCACAATACAATTTTTTTAGAGGGTCAATCTTCGACAGATATGGATTGGATTGAACTTCAATGGAACCCTTATCTTTTTGGTGCGAATAATGGTTCACTTTATCAAATTTTCTCCAGAGTACCCGGTTCTGATTTTGAGTGGGTGAAATCGATTAATTCGGATAGTTCTACCCGCATTGATGCTACCCAAAGTTTTTTTTATTCGGTGCGCTTAAAAGCACGCTCTACCGATAAGAAATATTTGGCTTACTCGAACACTGTGCAGGTTGAATTGGCGCATGAGTTGTTTGTACCCAACGTGATTACACCCAACGGGGATGGTGCGAATGATTTTTTCCATATAAAAAATCTCCGTCTCTACGGAGAAAATCGATTAACTATCGTGAATCGATATGGTGAGTTGATTGCCCAATTCTTTAATTATGAAAATGATTGGCGGGGTGATGGGGTCACAGAAGGAGTTTATTTTTATCACCTACTCATTCCCGCTATCGGCAAAGAATTGAGAGGCTGGCTACAAATCATTCGGTAGATCACCTCCAGATCGCGTTGAGAAACCTTCGAAAGATTATTTCGTAAAACGAGAAGTATATCAAACGGCCTATGAAAAAAATAGATATCCTCAACTTCATTACCAACTTTCGCAAAGCGCCAAACGACATTAAAACCTTTTCTGAAATCAAGGTGCATATCGGAGCTACCGATGAAGCGGCTTTACTTCACGTACTCGAAGAAATGAAGCAATTGCGCACCTTGCGCGAGGTGGAGAAAAATGGCGAGAAGGCTTTTCAGGTGACTGCGAAGTAAACGTTTCATATTAGACTCTGGGAATTCCTCCGAGGTTTCTCTTTTACGAATAAAGACCTGAAATGAATTCCTCCGAGGTTTCTCTTACTAAGAATAAAAAACCTCGGAGGAATAAGTACCGAGGTCGCGATGTGATTGAAATGATTAGATGTTGATGTTGAGATGCGTTGCGTACGGGCATCGGCCAGCGATAGGAGCGGAAAGAACCCGATAACTCGTGTGTTTCGATAACTCAAAACTTTAATGAGGGGGCTTGTAGCGGATAGCGCGGTAGACGCGCAGCGGCTAGGCCGCCATCATCACAACTTTGGATTTTTCTTTCCGGTTGTGATTTTTGTCATGGTCTCGCGAACGGCAATGGCAGGTAGGCCCAATCTATTGTCAGATACATAATCATTGACTAATTTTTTATGATGCTTAACAAGGCTTCGCAACAACCATGATATGGCTTTGGTGATGAGAATTTCTTTTTCGTGTTTGAGTTGATCGATGTTGGCGAGTGCGAGCGTGGCTAGTTGATCGTCTTTTTGCTGGTGTGCGGGTGAACATAAAAATACGAGCGAAGCTCTGCGCTTGTGAATGTTTTTGCTCTTCGCCCACTTTGTCAATAACTTTTGCCATGCACTCCACTGTCGTGGAATTTCTGCATTGGTATATTGACCGGTGCACAGTGTGTCGACTTCTGCCCAGCCTTCTAAATGGTTGAGCCAATCGTCAAACAGCGCTGGTTTGAAATTGCGTTGCTCCGGTGTGGCCACATCGAGCAACATGCCGGCCAGCAATTTTTCAGTGGCACTTTTTCCATGCACGAGACTGGTGATCATTTTTTGAAATGCTGCTACACTCATTTGTTTGTGGTCGCGCTTCCATTCTTTGGCGATGAGACGCAGCACCGGATTGGTGATGTTGTATAATGGATGTTGGGTGCCGATATAACTGTAAGGATACGTTTCATCGCCAGCATTGATCTGAATGATTTTCAATAGCTCGGCATGGTGCTTATCCATTTTACTTTACTTCGGTGGCATAATATTCGCACACCTTGCTCAGTACGCACTCGCTGCATTTCGGATTTTTAGGTCGGCAGGTTTCTCTGCCAAGAAATGAGATGGCCATGCCTGCTTCGCCCCAGTCTTTTGGGTCGAGGACGTCCATCATTTGCTTCTCCAGTTTTTTAGGATCGCTGCCTTTGGCGATGCCGAGGCGTGGTGCAACGCGCACAACGTGTAAGTCGACCATGATACCTTCTGCAGGTTGGCCCATTTCGCGCAGGATGACGTTGGCAGATTTCCTGCCGATGCCGGCCATTTCGGTAAGGGCATCTAATGTGGTGGGAATATTTTTGTTGTCTTTGATGGAAGCGGCAATACCGAGCAGCCACTTCGTTTTGTTTCGGAAGTTGCGCACTTTGCTGATCTTTTCGTAGACGGCTTCAGCTTCTGCTTTGGCTAAAGCTTTCATATCAGGAAAGGCCGCAAAGAAGTCGGGTGCCAATTTGTTGATGTGTCGATCAGAATCTTGTGCGGCTAGCACGACCATGACAATCAGTTCGTAAAAGTTGTTGTAATCCAAAGGATGTTTTTTGCCTTTGTATTTTTTGATGAGGGGCAGGATTTCTTTTTTCCAGTTGGTGGCGGCCATGCTATTTGATTTTAAAGAAAGTTAGGAAAATTGAAATGAAAACATTCTGGCAAATTGAGAATCGTGCTCTAGTTGACTACTTATTACTTTGTTGCACTGGAGTTTTGAGTTATCGAAACGGCATAGGCATTTGTTGTTCCATCGGTAAGATTATATGCCATGCCATTTTTCCAATACGTAGCTATGTGATTATTGGATTCTCCGTCATAACCGGCTACATGAACATCGGTGCCATCTACAAAAATAGAAGTAGCTGCTGCATCCCCCGACCCATCTGATAGCCGAACTCGGGTTCCGTTTTTCCAAAAAACGGCAAAGGTACCTTCAGCGGAGACCTCAAATCCGCATACATATACATCATTTCCAGTGACATAAATTGACCTGCTATTAGACACATCTGCATTACTCAATAGAGTTGGAACTCCATTTTTCCAAAATGTGGCAATTAGTTTATCATTTATCGTTTGATAGCCGGCTACGTATACATCATTACCAACTACTTTCAAGTCCATCGCGAAGTTATCTGCATTCGAACTAGAGAGGATTACCTCCTGTCCATTTTTCCAGTATTTAGCTACGTAATATGAAGGGCTTCGTTCACTGCCAACAACATAAACATCTGAACCAGAAACAAAAATTCCCCTTACAAGTGCAGTGTTGGACCCATTTGTTAGTTCGGTTGCATTGCCATTCTTCCAGTATTTTGCTACATATTCGGTTCCATTGTATTCAGTGCCCGCAACATAGACATCATTTCCTTGAACAACGACATATCCTCCTTCGGCATCGGATGTTCCATCAGTTAAACTTACAGGAATATTATTTTTCCAATACTTCAGAATGAAATTCCCTGATGAGGATACTTCTGTTCCGCCTAAATAAACATCCTGATTGGATATAAAGACGGAGGTAGTATACAATCCATTTGTTGATAGAGTTGTTTGTTTTTGATTTTTCCAATACCCACCCCGAATTGAATTTCCGTTCGAATTTAATTCGTGACCAGCAATATAAATTGACTTACTGTTTCTTACGTCTCCATCATCGCAGCAAGAAATAATAAAAATGGAAATGAAAAGGGTAATCGTAATCTTCCGCATAAATAAATTTTACTAAGATAAATAAAGATTTACAGGTTCTAAATACGAAGTTATTGTCAATTGCTTGAAACCTGCACTTGTTTCCGTATTTTTGCGTCAAAATTTAATCACCATCATGAGCCAAAACCGACCTATTTCCGCTTTCATTGAAAAAAACTACCTGCACTTCAACGCGGCTGCGCTGGTAGATGCCGCTAAAGGATATAAAAAACACATTGCCGAGGGCAAAAAGATGCTCGTTTCCCTAGCCGGTGCCATGAGTACGGGCGAATTGGGCATCAGCTTTGCGGAGATGATCCGCCAGAATAAGGTGCATATCATTTCATGCACAGGGGCCAACTTGGAAGAAGATATTATGAATCTGGTTGCGCACTCGCACTACAAGCGCATTCCAAACTACAGAGATTTAACACCTGAACAAGAGTGGGATTTATTGCAAAATCATTTGAACCGTGTAACGGACACTTGTATTCCTGAGGAAGAAGCTTTCCGCAGATTGCAAGCTCACTTGTTTAAAGTGTGGAAAGATGCAGAAGACAAAGGCGAACGTCTGTTCCCGCATGAGTTTATGTTCCGCATGATCAATAGCGGTGATTTAAAGCAGTATTATGAAATCGATCCGAAAAACAGTTGGATGATTGCAGCTGCCGAAAGAAACATGCCGATGGTTGTGCCCGGATGGGAAGACAGCACGATGGGAAATATTTTTGCTTCGTACGTGCTGACCGGTGAGTTGAAAGCCAGCACGATGAAGAGCGGTATTGAATACATGGTTTGGCTTGCCGATTGGTATACGAATAATGCTACCGATCATGGCATCGGCTTCTTCCAGATTGGTGGAGGTATAGCCGGTGATTTCCCGATTTGTGTAGTTCCGATGTTGCATCAGGACCTTGAAAGAGATGGCGTTCCGTTCTGGAGTTATTTCTGCCAGATCAGCGATAGCACTACCAGCTATGGTTCTTACTCAGGCGCAGTGCCAAACGAAAAAATTACATGGGGCAAGCTAAGTATTGATACACCGAAGTTTATTGTGGAGAGCGATGCGACCATTGTAGCTCCTTTGATGTTTGCGTATATATTGGATATGTAGAATGCAATTAACCGCAGAGAACGAATAGCATCTATTCACTCTGCGGTTCGATTCCTTTAATTTTGAATCGGCTATAAAATGAGATTTCGAAAGAGTCAATCATGTCATGTAAGTCTCAGTTTCTTAGCGGTTATATAAACCATCATGAATTTAGATCAGAACCTTAAGTCAGAAATACAAAAAGCAAGCACTGCTGTTTTTAATCAAACGGTAGAGCAACTGCAATTGCAACCGACCAACGCAGAGTTTGAAGGATCGCATACGCTCGTGTGTTTTCCGTTGACGAAACTGTCACGGAAATCGCCTGAGGAAACTGCGAAGATGATTGGTGAGCATTTGGTTGCGAATTCTGGATTGGTAAGCTACTTTAATGTGGTAAAAGGTTTTTTGAACCTGACGATTAAAGATTCTGTTTGGGCAGAAGTGTTCGCTTCGATTTACAGTCAGCAAGATTACTTGCAACTTCCTGCCAATGGAAGAGAAGTGATGGTGGAATATTCTTCACCCAACACCAACAAGCCGTTGCACTTAGGTCACTTGCGAAATAACTTTCTCGGTTATTCGGTAGCTGAGATTTATTCAGCACTGGGATACAACGTGCACAAAGTACAAATCATCAACGACCGCGGCATTCACATTTGTAAAAGCATGGCTGCGTGGCAATTGTTTGGCAATGGCGAAACACCGGAGAGTTCTGGTTTGAAAGGAGATAAGTTGGTTGGCAAATATTATGTTGAGTTTGATAAGAATTACAAAGTACAAATCGCGGAACTCGAAGCTAATGGTGTAGCGAAGGAAGAGGCGGAGAAGCAGGCGCCTATCATGAAGGCGGCTGTGAACTTATTGCAACAATGGGAAGCCAACGACCCTGCCACTGTAGAACTTTGGAAAACCATGAATGGCTGGGTTTATAAAGGCTTTGATGCCACCTACAAACGTATGGGCGTAGATTTTGAAAAACTCTACTACGAGTCAAATACGTATTTATTAGGTAAAGATGAAGTGTTGCGTGGGGTGGAGCAAGGTGTTTTCTTCAAGAAAGACGATGGCTCCGTGTGGGTCGATCTTTCTTCTGATGGATTGGATCAAAAAGTTTTATTGCGTTCCGATGGCACTTCGGTTTACATGACGCAAGACATCGGTACTGCCATTTTGCGTTTCCGCGATTTCCCTAAAATTGAAGGACAGGTTTACACCGTAGGCAACGAGCAAGAGTATCACTTCAAAGTGCTGTTTTTGATTTTGAAAAAATTGGGCTACACGTGGGCTGAGAAATGTTATCACCTGTCCTACGGAATGGTGGACTTGCCATCCGGCAAAATGAAGAGCCGTGAGGGCACTGTGGTAGATGCAGATGACTTGATGCAGGAGATGGTGGATGAAGCCGAGAAACAAACGCGCGAGCTCGGTAAGATTGATGAGATGACGGAAGCCGACATTAAAACGTTGGCTGAAATGGTTGGCTTAGGTGCATTAAAGTTTTTCTTATTAAAGGTAGATCCTAAAAAACGAATGTTGTTCGATCCGAACGAGTCCATTCAATTGCAAGGACACACCGGACCGTTTATTCAATACACCCATGCTCGGATCAAAGCTATTTTGCGCAAAGCAATTTCAATGAATGTGGAAGTGCAAGCAGATTTATTGAAAGGCGTAGACGTGTTGGAGGGAATCGAACGGGAAATCATTTTCCGATTGAATAATTATCACGGTAAGTTGAATGAAGCCGCGCGTGAATATTCACCGGCTATTATTTCAAATTATGCCTATGAACTGGCAAAAGAGTATAATCAGTTCTATCAATCTGTTTCTATTTTCAACGAAGCTGATCCGTCTAAACTAAAATTCAGAATTGCGTTGTCTAAAATAGTTGCTGACGTGCTAAAAGCTTCAATGAACTTATTAGGCATTCAGGTGCCGGAGAAGATGTAATTAGTTTCTACTCGGCTCTACATGAATTAACACATGCCCCAATTCGGGTAACTGTTCGCGTAATGTGTCTTTCAGGCGATGGGCAATAGCATGGCCTTCTTGCACGGATATCGTTCCATTCACAATCGCGTGTAAGTCCACATGGTGTTTCATTCCTGCTTTGCGAATGAAACATTTCTCAGTGGCCATCACGCCTTCCACGCGAAGTGAGATCGAGCGGATTTCTTCTACTAAATCATCGTACACGTGTTCATCTAAAATTTCGCCCAGGGCAGGGCGAAAGATCTGATAGCTATTGTATAAAATAAATCCGGAAGCAAACAATGCCGCCCAATCGTCTGCCGACTCGTACCCTTTTCCGAAATAGAGCGCAATCGAAATTCCGATAAATGCAGCAATGGAAGTGATGGCATCGCTGCGATGGTGCCAGGCATCCGCACGTAGCGAGGTGCTTTTGGTTTCAGCACTTTTCTTCATCACCAGCCGGTAGCTTATTTCTTTCCAAATGATAATTGCAGCTAAAATTAAAAGGGTAAACGGCTCGGGTAGTTCGTGAGGCGTTCCAATGTTTTGGATGCTCTCATATGCAATAATTGTAGCAGATGTGATCAAAAAGCCAACGACTAAAAAAGTAATGAGCGGCTCAATCCGCCCATGACCGTACGGATGATTTTTATCCGGTGGCTTAGACGAATACTTTAGACCTATCAAAACCAGAATGGAAGAAAATATGTCGGTTGTTGATTCAATCGCATCGGCAATCAATGCATACGAGTTTCCGAAAATTCCTGCTAGCCCTTTGATCAAAGCCATTACCGTGTTTCCCGCAATGCTGAAATAGGTTGTTTTAATGGCCTTTTGCTCGTTCGTCATGTTGCAATTTAGCAGTACCGACTATTATATTTCTGTAAATGGATCAATATTAAAGGGTTAAATTATTTTTTTAAAAAAACTGAAGTCCAATGTCCGATTTAAATGGATCTGTTCGTCATAGATGAAAAATGTTTAACTTAAACTAAAATTCGTATGGAGAAATTCATGTTAATCTTTCACGGAGGCAGCGATGTAGCCCCTGAAATGCAGTCACCCGAAGCAATGCAAAAACACATGCAGAAGTGGTTTGCGTGGGTAGAAAAACTACGTAATGAAGGTCGCTATGAAGGAGGGGAGCCTTTAGAGCCACGCGGTAAATTTGTGAGTGGACCTAACCAGGTAGTTACCGATGGACCGTTTGCGGAGAGCAAAGAATTGGTAGGTGGTTATTTTATCGTCAAGGCTAAGGACTTAGACGAAGCAGTAACACTTACCAAAGATTACCCTGATTTTGTTTTCAACGGCAAGGTGGAAGTGCGCCCGATTCAGAAATTAGATATGTAACTAAAGTTTGGAATAGGGTGCATAATCACCCTATTCTTAAATCTGTGTTAGGAATTGATTAAAGAAAGATCAAATTTATGTTTAAAAGGATTGTTTTTAGCTTGCTAGTAATCGCGACTTTTTTTAGTTGCGATAAAACCGAGCAACAAAATGTAGCGCTCACACAAAAAATGTTTGCTGCTTTCAACGCCCACAATTGGCAAGAAATGGCTAGTTGTTATGCTGTTGACGCACAATATCTCGATCCGGCCTACGGACAAAATTTTGTTTCCAAAACACATACTGAAATTGTAGCAAAGTATTTTGAGATGCAACAAATGTTTCCGGATATCAAAGATAGTATTGTGGAGATGCAGGCCGTAAAAAATCAGGTAGTTATTCAGTTTGTATCGTCCGGTTCGTCCGGAGACTCGATTCACTTTCAATTGCCCATTTGTACGGTGCTCACTTTTGCGAATGGTAAGATTGTAAAAGATGCCACCTACTACAATAATCAATGAGTGGTCCCTCTGAAAAGAGACAGATAGATCAATTGCTCGGCCATCTTTTTCGCCACGAGGCGGGCAAGATGGCCGCAGTACTTACGCGCTATTTAGGTGCAGAACATTTTGAAGTAGCACAAGATCTGGTGCAAGATACTTTGCTAAAAGCAATGGAGACTTGGCCGTTTCATCAGATACCAGATAATCCGTCCGCTTGGTTGTATCGGGTGGCGCGCAATCGTGCCATCGATTTTATGCGAAGCCAACAAAGTCAAGCTAAAGGCAAGAAGAACTACGAACAAGAGGCAGAGCGTGTTTTTCAACTTGCCTTCGAAGAAGATGAAATCAACGACAGTGTGTTGCGCATGATGTTCACGTGTTGTCATCCTTCCATCCCCCAGGAATCACAAATTGCACTTACACTTAAAACGTTAGGCGGATTGAGCACTTCAGAAATTGCGCATGCATTTCTGACAAACGAAGAAGCCATTGCCAAACGTTTGTACCGGGCAAAAGAAAAAATCAGAAATGAAAATATTCTGTTGGAGCCGCCCGGGATGTATGAATTGCCCATGCGGTTGAATAGCGTTTTGAAAGTGCTTTATCTTCTTTTCAATGAAGGTTATTATTCGCATCACCCCAGCGCACATATTCGCGAAGATTTGTGTGAAGAAGCGATGCGACTTACGTATTTGTTAGTGCAGCATCCGAGCACTTGCCTGCCGAAGGTAAAGGCTTTGTTGGCACTGATGTGTCTGCAGTGTTCGCGATTTGATGCTCGCGCCACAGCATCAGGCGAAATTGTTTTAATGGAGTTTCAAGATCGTGCTAAATGGTCGCGACCATTGATTGAAAAGGGGTTGCAATTTTTAGCGGCAGCCTCCGAGGGAGATCAATTAAGTGAGTACCATATTGAAGCGGCTATCGCATCGGTGCATGCACTCGCCCCTACGTGGCCGCAAACCCAATGGCCTGAATTGGTGAAGTTATACGAAGCATTGACAGTTTGTAAACCCGGATTGATGGTGGCGTTGAATCACGCCATCGCAATAGGTTATGCACAGTCACCTGCCGCGGGTATTGCTAGGTTAGAAAAAATTCAAGGACTTGAGAATAATCACTTGTATCTAACAGCGCTTGGTAATTTTCATCTGCTTGCGCAGAATCATTCGCAAGCAGAAAACTATTTTAACCAAGCCTTAAAGGCTGCCACCTTGCCTCGTGAAATAGAGTTGATAAAAAATAAACTGAATCAATGCACAACGCAGCCAGCCGCAAATTAGAATTTTGATCTGCCGATTATGTAATACCAATTCAGTAACCCAAAGTTTTTTTCTTAGATTCGTCTGGTCCTAAACCCAATGCAAATGAGAAAGTTACTGGCGCTTCTGATATGCTGTGCATCGCTTTCCGCGAAAGCGCAAACATCTAAACAAGAAATCATCAAATCCATTGAGGAAAAATCCGGAATCTATTCTGCGACAGCGCAGAAGATATGGGAGTTTGCCGAAGTAGGTTTTCAAGAAACACAAAGTTCGGCTTTGCTCCAACAGACTTTAGAGAAGGAAGGCTTTACGATTGAGCGCGGTGTAGCGGATATGCCTACGGCATTTACAGCTACGTTTGGCTCAGGCAAACCCGTGATTGGAATATTAGGAGAATTTGATGCGCTGCCGGGTGTTTCGCAAGAGGCCGTGCCCGAAGTAAAACCAATTGCGGGTAAAGGTGCGGGCCATGCTTGCGGTCATCATTTGTTTGGTGTTGCATCAGCCGCTTCGGCCATTGCCATTAAAAATTGGCTGATCGCCACCAAGCGATCTGGTACGATTCGCTTTTATGGAACTCCCGCAGAGGAAGGTGGTGCGGGCAAAGTGTATATGGTAAGAGCAGGATTGTTTAAAGATGTAGATGCTGTAGTGCATTGGCATCCGGGTTCATCCAATGCGGCTAGTCCGGGTGCAAGTCTTGCTAATAAGTCCGGAAAGTTTCGCTTCTATGGAGTTGCATCACATGCTGCGGCATCTCCAGAGCGCGGACGATCTGCATTGGATGCTGTTGAAGCGATGAACGATATGGTGAACATGATGCGCGAGCATGTGCAGGAAGATACCCGCATTCATTATGTGATTACACGTGGAGGTGAGGCGCCCAATGTGGTTCCAGCTTTTGCCGAAGTTTATTATTACGTGCGGCATCCCAAGGCAGCGGAAGTAAAAAGCACGTGGGAGCGCGTAGTGAAAGCAGCGCAAGGAGCTGCCCTCGGAACGGAGACACGCTCAGAGTATGAAGTGACGGGTGGAGTTTACAACATGCTGCCAAACGAGACACTGGCAAAAGTGATGGATGCTAATTTGCGAATGGTAGGGGGCTATACCTACACGCCAACGGAAAAAGCTTTCGCGGAAAAGATTCAGACAAGTTTTACTGGCAACATACCGGCTTTGGAAACAACGCAGCAGATAGCACCTTTTCGCATGGAGGAAGCGGGTGGTTCTACCGATGTGGCTGACATTAGCTGGGTAGTGCCTACCACAGGCTTGCGCACGGCAACGTGGGTGCCGGGCACAGCAGCGCATAGCTGGCAGGCCGTGGCAGCAGGCGGAACTTCCATTGGATCGAAGGGAATGATGGTAGCGGCCAAGACTATGACTTTAACGATCATTGATTTGTTTAATTCTCCGAAAGTGATTGAAGATGCATGGAAAGAGTTGCGGACCGCCCGAGGCGATAACTTTGTTTACGATCCTTTGATTGGCACCCGCAAGCCGGCATTAGATTATCGCAAGTAATTTTCAAACATTTTCAGTGGGATGTTGTTAACTCTGTAGCAAAATTCTTTAAAGGAATTCAATTGGAAAATCTTTAACTTAGATAGCCATGAAAATTAGTTTACTATTCTTCCTAACAACCCTCTTTATGACACCCACTTCCATTTATGATTTCAAGATTCAATCCATTGATGGAAAAGAAATTGATTTCGTTCAATACAAGGACAAAACACTATTGATTGTCAACACTGCTTCTGAATGTGGGTACACGCCTCAGTATGCTGATTTGCAGGAATTGCATGAGAAGTTTGGCAATCAAATTACCATTCTCGGTTTTCCGGCAAACAATTTTGGAGGTCAGGAGCCGGGCACAAACGTGCAGATAGCTTCTTTCTGCAAGAAGAATTACGGAGTAACATTTCAGATGTTTGAGAAAATATCCGTGAAGGGCAGCGATCAACATCCATTGTATCAGTTTTTAAAAGAAAAATCAGGAAAAGAGCCGAGCTGGAACTTCTGTAAGTATTTGGTAAAACCCGATGGAACCGTAAAGTTCTTCGCTTCGGGAGTGAACCCGGGTGATGACGATATTTTGAAAGAACTAAAGTGAAACGAATTGCTTTAATTGCAGTAGTTTTAATCATTATTATGGGACTAATCTCTTTTCTCTCCCAAAAACTAACCATCGCCCGAAAGGATAATGTTGCCGGCAGCATTTATGATTTCAAAATGAAATCGCTGGACGGAAAGGAAATCGATTTTTCGAAATACAAGGGCAAAAACTTGCTGATAGTGAACACCGCTTCCAAGTGTGGCTTCACCTATCAATACGAAGATTTGGAGAAGTTGCACGAGCAATATGGAGATAAGGTGACAGTGCTGGGTTTTCCTGCTAATAATTTCTTGTGGCAAGAACCCGGCAACAACGAAGAGATTGCTTCCTTCTGTCAACGAAACTACGGTGTGTCTTTTCAGATGTTTGATAAAGTTTCTGTGCGTGGAAGTGACAAGTCTCCCTTATACAAATGGCTGACTGCTAAATCAGGAAAATCGCCCTCTTGGAATTTTTGCAAGTATGTAATAGACAAAGCCGGTAATGTAGTTGGCTTTTTCCCACCACAGGTAAAGCCACTGGATAAGGAAATATTGGATCAGGTTACGAAGTAGTTTCCTTCATTATTTTGTTTCACTTAGCGGATCGGCATCATGTGCTTGCCGATTTCACCCCTATAAAATTCCGGTTTCACCGACTTTTTGCCTTGGCTTGCCTTTTTCACCTCGCCTTGCGGGCCATTTGGGCGTTACATTTGAACAAACAATAACATAATTATGGAAAAGCAAAGCACAAAATTTGGCAACAGCTTTTGGATTGGGATTATCATCTTAGCCATTGGAGCGCTCATACTTTTGGATAGGATGGATTATGATCTATTGCCTTACTGGTTGTTTTCATGGAAAACGTTGTTGATCGCAATAGGTGTTACCATCGGGTTGCGTAAAAACTTTCAAGGCATTGGTTGGTTAGTATTGATCGTAGTTGGCGGATTCTTTTTGATTGAAGATATCCCTGGTGTAGATTTTAACACGCGAAGATTTCTTTTTCCAGTTGTTTTAATCGCTGTCGGTTTATTGATTTTGTTTCGGTCAGTGTTTTCAAAATCTGGAGAAGTGGGTGGACAATGGTTAAACTTCAATGGTAACAAGAAAGATGGGTATGAATCAGCTGCAACAGGAGATGAAAGCGTTAACATCACATCCGTATTCGGAGGTACCAAACGCAGAATCTTTTCTAAAAACTTTGGCGGTGGACAAATTACTTCGATTTTCGGTGGATCTGAAATAGACTTAACACAAGCCGATATCAATGGCACCATACGGATTGACATGGTTTCAATCTTCGGGGGGGCGAAATTATTAGTGCCTTCAAACTGGGAAATAAAATCCGATATCACAGCTATTTTAGGCGGTGTGGAAGATAAACGCAAAGACCCCACCCTCCAGACTCCGGAGAAAAAGATTGTGCTAACCGGTGTAGTCATCTTTGGTGGTGTGGATATCAAAAGTTACTAAGCATTGGAATAGTTGAGCAAAACCAACAATCCTAAAAGTATGAAGTGGTATTTGGCGAAGTTTGTTTATCAGAAGGTGAGCGGTAGTGGTCCTACCCCGCAGTTTGATGAACAACTTCGCCTCATCAAAGCCGAAGAATACCAATGGGCTTGCGAGAAGGCTTCTATCCTTGGAAGATTATTCGAATGTGATTTTACAAATAAAAAAGATGACCCCGGGAAATGGAAGTTTGTTAGCGTAGTCGATGTACTTCCGATGGGTTTGCTACAAGATGGTGAAGAAATTTATTCCACTATTGAACAACCCAAAGATGTAACTGATTATCTTAACAGGATTAAAGTTAAATCGGGCTGGCAACCATCCAATGAGTAATAACAGCAAATCAACACGTTTCAAAAGAGGTGTCATTATTTTATCAGTAGCTGCTATATTCTGGGCAGCTCAGTTCTGGTTTTTTACACAATGGCTCCAATTTGCTTTTGAGTTAGCCGCCTACGATGCGCTCATTACCACCAACTGGATTCTTCTATCATGCGGGTTGTTGGAGTTGATCTTAACCCGATATACGCCAAAGGTAGGTAAGTATCAATTTGTGTTGGCGCTTAGTGTAGCCGTATGTGCTTTATGTTATTGGATCTTAGATCAAAGCTTGTTGATGTTGGGCGAGAATAATACCGATTACCTATCTTTTCTCCAAAAGGTTGCTCCGGTACGAATCGGAATGATCTTCCTGATTCTGGCGGCCTGGTCCATCGGACAATTACTTTTTAAACAATTGAACGAATTACAAGAGTCGATTGAGCAGCAGTCCTCTACCGAATCGATGGTGCGCGAAGCGGAGTTGCAAAAGTTACAACTGCAGCTTCAACCGCATTTTCTTTTTAATAGTTTGAATTCCATCAATGCATTGATATTAGTGAATGCGTCAAAGGCGCGCGAAATGGTGCAGCAGCTGTCTGATTTTTTACGAACCACCTTGCGTAGAGCGGATGAGCATTGGATAACCCTAGAGCAAGAACTGGCCTACCTGCAATTGTATCTCTCCATTGAGAAAGTGCGGTTTGGGCATCGACTGGAGGTGAAAATGGAATGTGATGAACAGATTAAACTTTGGCTGATTCCTCCCTTGTTGATTCAACCTTTAGTAGAGAATGCGATTAAGTTCGGATTGTACGGCACTACCGAAGCAGTCGTAATTTCTATGTCGACCACACGGATAAATGACTCTTTGCAAATAGTGATAACCAATCCATTTGATAAAGATATGCAACCGGCCGAAGGAAGTGGATTTGGTTTGAATGGATTGAAACGCAGATTGTATCTCTTATATACTCGGAATGATTTGTTGCAAACTGCTATTCATGACAATCACTTTACGGTTACTTTAACCCTTCCAGAACGCGTATGACAAAAGCTGTTATCATTGATGATGAACCTTTAAGCAGGGAAATTGTAAAAGCGTACCTTAAATCTTTTCCAGAGATTGAAGTCATGCAGGAATGTGGTGATGGTTTTGAAGGGGTGAAGGCCATCCAACAGCATAACCCTGATTTAATTTTTCTGGATATTCAAATGCCGAAAATAACCGGATTTGAAATGTTGGAATTGATCGAACAGAAGCCCGCTGTTATTTTTATTACAGCCTATGATTCATTTGCCATCAAAGCGTTTGAAGCGAATGCAGTTGATTACTTACTTAAACCCGTAGCAGAAGATCGTTTTCGGGCAGCTATTTTGAAGTGGAAGAGTCAGGTAACACCCGCCAGCCCCGAGCCAATAGAACGCGTGCTTAGCACGATGTCAACCGGGGCAAGTCAGCAAAATCGTATTGTGGTGAAAACTGGTAGCAAAGTCAAAATTATTCCGGCTCATGAGATTTTGTATTTGGAAGCAGACGATGATTTTGTAAAGATTTTTACAGCCGAAGGGTCATTTTTAAAAAACAAGACGATGAGCTTCTATGAACAATCGCTGGATGCAGCTCAGTTTGTTCGCGTGCATCGCAGTTACATTGTTCAGATTAATCAGATTACGAAAATTGAGCCCTACCAGAAAGAAACACATCTCGCGATTCTTAGAGATGGAAAACAAATTCCGGTGAGCAAAACAGGCTATGCAAAACTTAAAATTATTTTGGGGTTATAAACGAAGAAAATGGATTTGAAAGAAATGACAAGGCTACGTCTCGAACTCTCTGTTCGTGCGAAGAATGGGATTGATTTTATCTTGGCGGCAAGTTTAGTGTGGATGGCGATTACCTATGTATGGACTTTGCCCTACCCATCCTACAATAAGTCTATCATCACCTTTATGATAGGAGGCGTGATGATGCCGCTCGCAATTTTGTTTTCAAAGTTGCTGAAGACGGAATGGACGATTAAAACAAACCCATTACAGCCATTGGGATTGTGGTTAAATTTTGCGCAATTATTTTATTTTCCGTTTTTAATCTTTGTCTTGATCAAGATGCCAGACCATTTTGTAATGGTATACGTGATTATTACGGGCGCGCACTTTTTTCCATACGCTTGGTTTTTTAAATCAGTGGCCTATGCGATTGCAGCAGGAGTGATCTCAGTAGGGGCAATGTTGCTCGGATTATTTTTGACACAGGAAAATTATTTTTTGATTCCATTATTTCTTAGCGCATCGCTATTAATACTGGCAGCATTATTATTTATGAATTATAAAGGTCGAACAAAGTCTTTGGCTCTTTAAGTAGATGAGTTTAAAAAAGAAATTGATAGCATATTGTAGGGAC
>JAJTHV010000232.1 GCA_021300095.1 Flammeovirgaceae bacterium
GGACAAAAGACTAGCATTGATGTTTCGATGAATTCAGATGTTACACAGTTATCTGAGGTGGTTGTAGTTGGTTATGGTACACAAGACAGAAAGAAAATTACTTCTTCTCAGTCGACCATATCTGGGTCAGCTGTTTCATCGTTGGCAGCACCCAGTTTTGATACGCAATTAGCGGGTAGAAGTGCAGGCGTTCAAGTTACGGTAGGAACAGGTATTATTGGTCAAACACCTACTATCAATATCCGTGGTGTTAACTCAATTTCATCTGGAACATTCCCGCTTGTAGTTGTTGATGGGGTTCCAATGGTTACAGGAAACCAAAGTGCTGTGACGCCAACAAACCCATTGGCGGATATTAACCCGAACGATATTGAGTCGTATGATATCTTAAAAGATGGTGCGGCAACAGCTATTTACGGATCACGTGCAGCAAATGGAGTAATATTGATTACAACGAAGAGAGGTTCTAAAACTCAAGGCAAAGTAAAAGTAGACTTATCAGTTACAACTGGTTTTAGCAATGCTGTTAAAAAGTTTGATTTGTTGAATTCTCAGCAATTTATCCTTATTGCAAATGAAAAGTTAACGAATTCAGGTTCTGCTGTTGGTGCGTTCGCTAACCCAACTGGGGCAAGCACTGATTGGCAAGATATCATTCTAAGAACGGGCAGTTTCTCTAACTACAATTTAGGTATTAGCGGTTCAACGAAATCCACAAATTATTTCTTCTCAGTGGGCTACCAAAAGCAACAAGGTGCCGTAGTATCAAATGATTTCGATCGATTGTCATTTAGAACAAATGTTGACCACAAGTTCAATAAATATATCGAAATGGGTGTTGGCCTTTCAGTTAATAGAAACAATACGAGCGGTCTTAACACCGGATCGAATGCACTTTCTGGTAACATCGCTGCGGGTTTACGACTTTTCCCGAACGTTTCTGCCCTAGATCCTACTAATCCTACTGGCTACAATTTATCGGCCGATGGTTCTATTTTAGGTTCAGGTCCGAACACAAGAAACATCGATAATAACTATACCAATGCCAAGTTTGTTTTGGATAATAACAAATTCATTGCATCTACTGATCGCGTATTGGGCAATGTTTATGCTAAAGTCAACATCATTGACGGACTTAGCTTCAGAACACAATACGGATTGGATTATACTGGAAACATGGATTTTCAATCTCTTGATCCAAGACACGGTGATGGAAGAGGTTCAAATGGTATTGTATTCCAGCAGTACAGACAAGTTACACGTTGGAATACTCAAAATACATTAAACTACAATAAGGAATTTGGCAAGCATGGTGTAGATGTTGTGGTTGGTGCGGAATTCCAAAAGACTACAGTAAACAGCTTTTTTGGACAAGGAGCTAATTTTTCAGATCGATTCTTTCAAACCAATAATTTAATCAGCGGACAATTTGTTACTCCAACTTCTGGTGGTTTCTATTCTCAAAATGGATTCTCATCTTACTTTGGACGCTTGAATTATTCGTTTGATGAGAAGTATTTGTTAGGCGTTAGCTTAAGAAATGATGCTTTATCTAATCTTCCTAAGGAAACAAGAAACGGTACTTTCTTTGGAGCCTCTGTGGGCTACCGACTATCGAAAGAAACGTTTTTTCAAAACTTGAACATTGGTTCTATATTGAGTGATGTAAAACTTCGTGGAAGTTATGCTGAAGTTGGAAACGTTGATATCGGTAACTTCCCTTATTTAAGCTTATATGGAGCAGGTCGTTACGGAAGTCAAAATGGTGCTGCATTTACTCAAGCTGGAAACCCCGACTTGAAATGGGAGACTAGTAAGAAGATTAACGTGGGTGGTGACTTTGGTTTCTTAGATAACAAAATTCAATTAGTAGTAGATTACTTCATGAATGATGTTGACGGTCTTATCCTAAATGCACCAACAGTTCCTTCTGTTGGTATTCCTGGGAACTCAATCAGCAAGAACGTTGGAGCATTGTCGAACAGTGGATTGGAAATTACAATCAATGCAACCCCTGTGAATAAGAGTGGTTTAAGATGGGATGTGAGTGCGAACTTTACAACATTAACCAATCAGGTGAAGACACTTGCGAAGAATACCCTTGGACAAACCT
Source organism: Flammeovirgaceae bacterium (assembly GCA_021300095.1). Classification (GTDB taxonomy): domain Bacteria; phylum Bacteroidota; class Bacteroidia; order Cytophagales; family Cyclobacteriaceae; genus ELB16-189. The sequence goes on from JAJTHV010000232.1 coordinate 2,114, forward strand.
TACCGCTAGTCGATAACTTCTCAATTACCCGCGAAGGAGATAGCCAAAACTCAATCTATGGTTTTGTGTATGCAGGTGTAAACCCTGCAAATGGTAATCCTCTTTATCAGAAGGGCAATGGAAGCATCGTTCAAAGAAATGGAAATACCGGAACTTATTCTTATTACAATCCAGCGAATGGTGCGGATGAATCAGTTACTGTGTTGAATACGGTGAATGCTTCACTCAGTACGAATGACGTATCTGTGGGTGGTGATAGAAGAATTTTAGGACAAACTTTACCAAAATGGTTTGGTGGCCTTACTAACACAGTTAGTTATAAAGGTATTTCATTAGAGGTCTTCTTAAGATTCCAAGGTGGCAACAAGGTTTACAATCAGACTAAGCAAGACAACTTGTTGAATCAAGATTTTAACAATAGCGGTACTGAATTATTGAACCGTTGGAGACCAGATAACACAAATACCAATGTGCCAAAGTTGTGGTTAAACCGTAACGCACAGGTTAATCAATCTGGTCAAGCGATTTCAAGATTTGTTGAAGATGGTGATTTCCTCCGAATCCAGAATATTATCTTAAGTTATAATATTCCGAGGTCTATCTTAGACAAAACCGGAGCTTTTGCCCTTACAAGCGTGCGAATATTTGCTCAAGCTCAAAATGTTCATACGTTTACTGGTTACACAGGAATAGACCCTGAACTTGGTGTTGGATTTGACAATAACACCAGCCCAATATTCAGAACATTTACATTTGGAGTTAATATTGGTCTTTAAAGAATTGACAATTATGAAAAATACAACAATAAATTATTTTCTTAAGTCGGTAGCAGTCGTCCTTTTGGTGATTGTTTCTTCTTGCGATAAAGAAGTATTGGATTTACAGCCGGCTACTTCGCTATCTGATAAATCGGCCTTTAGCACGCCAAGTACAATTGAATTGGCAGTGGTAGGTGTATATGATGCAGCGCAATCAGGATTTTATGCTGGTGGTGCAATTCGTGGCTATCCTTTTGGTGCTGCGCACGTTGAGCAAGGAGACAACAGAGGTGAAGATGTAATCAGTACGCAGGCGTTTTATGGAATCACTTATGATGGAGCGTATGATCCAACGACCGCCAATAATGATTTTATGTGGCAAACCCTCTATAGCTTAATCAATAAGGCAAATGTGGTTTTAGATGGTTTAAACAAAGCTACCCCTGGAGGAACGTTGACACAGCAGGTGATTGATCAATACAAAGGTGAAATGTATTTCTTACGTGCCTTAGCGCATCATGAATTGTTGAAGCATTTTGCCCGTCCTTATTCGGATAACCCAACAGCGCCCAAAGGCGGTGTTGTAAATAGAACAGCGCCTATAGCCGATGGAGCATCTGCAGATGCTGCTGGACAACAAGGAAGAAATACTGTACAAGAAGGCTATGATTTAATTTTAGCGGATTTAAATCTGGCTGAAACAAACCTTCCGGCAACTAGATCAAGCGTTTCATTGAAAATTAGCCGCGCCACAAAAGCTGCTGCAGTAGCTCTCAAAACTCGTGTATACTTACACATGGGAGATTGGGCAAAAGTGGTAACGGAAGGAAACAAGCTGGCTGTTGGAAGTTCGATTCCATTTGCTCCAGATGCAGCCTATGGTTCTTATAGCTTAACATCATCTCCGCTAGGTCCGTTTACTGCTGCTGGAAGTAAAAACAACACAGAGTCAATATTTTCTATTGAGAATAACGATGTTGATAATGCAGGCGTGAATGGAGCACTTCCTACCATGTACAATGTTTCAAAGGCACCTGTAAATGGAAGAGCCTTGGTATGTATTAGCCCTGTGCTTTGGAATAACACGTGGTTCTTAGACACTGACTTAAGAAAGAGTTCAACAATGGTTGATGACGATGCTGCGGGCCCTGGCAGAGCTGCAAAGTATACTAAAAAGTATTCAGATGCTGTTGCCAGAACCGACAACGCCCCTGTAATTCGTTATGCTGAAGTTTTGTTGAATATGGCTGAAGCCATTCAACGTCAAGTTGGCACACCGGATGCTCGTGCTTTGGCTTTGCTAAATGCTGTCAGAAATAGATCAGTTACAACTCTAGCTGATCAGTTTACCATAGCTAGTTTTCCAACTGCGAATGACCTTATTACTGCTGTGCTTCGCGAGAGAAGAATTGAATTTGTTTGTGAAGGATTGAGATGGGGTGATATTCACCGCTTGGCTCAAGATGCAACTTTTGGAACAGGTGGCATTCCTTTGAAGGCAAATAGAACGGTTACTAACTGGTCAAGTTTCTACAGAACAGCTACGAACCCGACACCAGCAGCCTTTGGAACGCAAGCAGCTATTCCATATAGCGATAAGCGTTTTATCTGGCCAATTCCTGCATCAGAAACTAACGTTAACCCAGTATTAGCAGGACAACAAAACCCTGGATACTAACATTTCGTTTTAGTATTAATTAAAAAAAGGCCATCAATTTGATGGCCTTTTTTTATTAAAGTGGTGGCGAAAATCAGCCCCCAAAAACCTTCACATACTCCTTCGCCCCATCCTCCAGTGAATAAAACTCTTTCGAATACCCAATACTTTTAAGTTTTTCCATTTTAGCCTCTGTAAAATATTGGTACTTATCGCGAATATCAATGGGTGTATCGATATACTCAATCAATGCGGGTTTATCGAGTGCGGAAAATACCGCTTTCGCCAAGTCGTTAAATGTGCGTGCCTTACCTGAACCTAAATTATAGATCCCTGAATTTTTTCGGTGGTGCATCAAAAACATACAAACCTCAGTAACATCTTTTACATAAACGAAGTCACGCATCTGCTCTCCATCCTTGTAATCCGGATGATGCGATTTGAATAATTTCATCTTGCCTGTTTTTTGAATCTGGTTGTAAGCATGCCAGATAACAGAGGCCATTCGCCCTTTGTGGTATTCGTTGGGGCCGTACACATTAAAGAATTTTAATCCCGCCCAAAAGAATGGCTTTTCTTTTTGTTCCAACGCCCACACATCAAACTCTTGCTTCGACAAACCATACGGGTTCAATGGTTTTAATTGAGGGATAAGTGCTTCGTTGTCTTCATAACCATTTTCACCATAGCCGTAGGTAGCGGCAGATGAAGCGTAGACTAAAGGAAGTTGGTAGCGGCAGCAGCGCGACCAAACTTCTTTGGTGTAATTTGTATTGAGTTTATGCAACAGGTCAATGTCAAACTCAGTGGTGTCAGTGCGGGCACCGATGTGAAATACAAATTCAACCAATTCATAGTTCTTATCGAGCCATTCAAAAAACGAATCTCTGTCTACCTTTTCCTGAATCTTCAGACCAATTAGATTCTTGTTTTTCTCGGCATTGTCAAATTTATCGACTGCAATGATCGCGTTGAAGTTATCGTCATTCAAACGTTTTATAAGGTAGCTCCCTATGAAGCCAGCAGCACCGGTTACTATGATCATGATCGATTATTTGCCGCAATTTACGATAATTAGGCCATTGTGCTCAGTTGATTCATCCATCGTATATTTGCAAAAGCAATCAAAGTATGATTTACGTAAGCCGGAAGGAACATTTTAATGCGGCACACAAGCTCTACAATCCATTGTGGAGTGCCGAGAAGAACAAGGAAGTATTCGGGCCGTGTGCCAACGAAAACTGGCATGGCCATAATTTTGAGTTAATTACAACTGTGGCTGGTAATCCGGATCCGGAAACCGGTTTTGTGATAGACCTGAAGAAACTCAGCACGCTGATCAGAAGCGAAGTGATTGATAAACTCGATCATAAAAACCTCAATCTGGATGTGGATTTCATGAAAGATAAGATGGCAAGCACAGAAAATATTACCATTGAAATTTGGAAGATTTTGGAACCAAAAATCGCGCAAATCAGTAAGTATGGAAAGCTACATTCGTTGCGGTTATATGAAACCCCTCGCAACTTCGTAGATTATTTTGGAGGTTAACGATCATTAATCAAAAGAAATTGAAGTTTTACATCATAGCGGGCGAGCGATCAGGCGATTTGCATGGAGGAAATTTGGTGAAGGCAATGTTGCGTAAATCTCCTAATCTCTCATTCCGTGGGTTTGGTGGTGATGAGATGAAGGCAGCCGGTGTAGAGTTGGTGATGCACTACGATCAGTTGGCTTTCATGGGGTTTGAAGCAGTGATCAACTTCTTCAAGATTGCCAAGTATATGAGCGATTGCAAAGCGGATGTGCTTGCCTATCAGCCAGACGCGCTCATCTTAATCGACTATGGTGGCTTCAATCGACAAATGGCCGCCTTCGGAAAAAAGAACGGCATCAAAGTTCTTTACTACATACCACCGAAAGTTTGGGCCTGGCGACAAGCGCGTGCCTGGCAGCTGAAGAAAAATGTAGATCACATGTTTGTGATTCTGCCTTTCGAAAAGGAATTTTTCAAAAAATATAATTTCGAAGTGGATTATGTAGGCAATCCGGTACTCGATGCGATTAAGTCGTTTGTTCCCAATCCGAAATTTCTTTCTGAAATCGGTTTAAATAAAGAGTCTAAAATCGTTGCCCTTCTGCCTGGTAGCCGAAAAATGGAATTGCAAAGAATGGTTCCGGTAATGGCAGAAGTAGTAAAGAGCATGCCTACCGTACAATTTGTTGTAGCAGCTGTGCGCAATTTACCGGAAGAGTTATATCAACCATTTAGGGAGATTGGCAATATTAAGTTTATCTACGATGCAACCTATGATTTACTGAGTCATGCATCTGCAGCCATCGTTACGAGTGGAACAGCTACTTTAGAAACGGGACTTTTTAAAGTGCCGCAGGTTGTGGTTTACAAGGCAGGTGATTTAGAATACTGGATCGGCAAGAAAGTAGTGAAGGTGCCGTTTATCTCGTTGGTAAACCTCATTGCAGGGAAAGAAGTTGTAAAGGAATTGATCCAAACCAATGCAACGCATCCTAAAGTGCAAACGGAACTTCAATTGCTTTTGCAGGAAGGCACATACCGTAGCGGCATGCTCCAGGAATACGATAAACTTTATCAAACTTTAGATACGGGATCCGCATCAGAGAATACAGCCGGTTTAATTCTCCGTTACCTGAAACCTAATTCCTGATTGTCAATCAGGTTTAAGCAACTTTCAATTTACTGTAATGTGATTTGTTGAATTTCTCTTCCGCGTAAGCGCGATTAATCACCAAACGATCTGTGGTTTTATCGGAAGGCAATTCAAACATGGCATCGTTGATGATGGCTTCGCAAATCGAGCGTAGTCCACGAGCTCCTAATTTGAAATCAACTGCTTTTTCAACAATAAAGTCCAAAGCGCCTTCTTTGAATTCCAACTCGATGGATTCCATTTCAAAAAGCTTCTTGTATTGCTTCACTAATGCATTCTTTGGCTCTGTCAAAATTTTGCGCAGTGTATCGTGATCCAAAGGATTTAAGAAAGACAAAACCGGTAGTCGTCCGATCAATTCGGGAATGAGTCCAAATGTTTTAAGATCTTGAGCTGATACAAATTGCAACAAATTGTCTTTGTCAAATTCGCTTGGGTTGACGCTTTCGGCAGATGCGGCAAAGCCCAATGGACGAGTATTTAATCTTCTACCAATCACTTTCGATATTCCTTCAAATGCACCTCCGCAGATAAACAAAATATTCTCCGTGTTTACGGTGATCATTTTTTGATCGGGATGCTTACGTCCACCTTGAGGCGGCACATTTACTGCGGTGCCCTCTAATAGCTTTAATAATGCTTGCTGCACACCTTCGCCACTCACATCACGGGTAATAGAAGGATTATCTGACTTACGGGCAATTTTATCAATCTCATCAATGTAAACGATTCCACGCTCTGCTGCTTCTGTATTATAATCAGCTGCTTGAAGCAGGCGTGTTAAAATACTTTCAACGTCTTCACCTACATAACCGGCTTCGGTAAGCACAGTCGCATCGGCAATACAAAAAGGAACTTGTAAAATTTTAGCCAGCGTGCGTGCAAGGTATGTTTTACCGGTTCCGGTTTCGCCCACCATGATGATGTTTGATTTCTCGATGGTAACATCACTATCAATTTTGCGCTGCGTGAGTCGCTTGTAGTGATTATATACCGCTACCGACATCACCCGTTTCGCTTCATCCTGGCCAATCACATATTCATCCAAAAACTTCTTGATTTCGCGTGGCTTGATCAACTTGAAGTTGGGCAATGTACCCGTTTCTACTTTGTTCTTTTTTTCTTCCTGTAGAATTTGACTGGCTTGTGTTACACATTTATCGCAGATGTGGGCATGAATACCTGAAATCATCAGATCCACGTCTTTCTTATTTCTGCCACAAAACGAACAAGTAACTTCTGCCATTTTCTTAGATTAAAGTTTGAACCAATTGGGTAATGCGTTCACGAACGAAAAGCAAAGATATTGATTATCAGCTCATCAACCCATTACCCAATCAAGCAAATTTTACTTCTTATTACGCTCTAAAACCTCGTCAATCAGGCCGTATTCCTTTGCCTCAGCCGCGCGCATCCAGAAATCACGATCAGAATCCTTCTCGATTTTATCATAAGTCTGGCCGCTATGCTTAGCCAGAATCGTATAAAGATCTTTTTTCAGCTCCAGTGTTTGGCGCATTGAAATCTCCATATCTGAAGAAGTTCCCTGCATTCCTGCTGAAGGTTGGTGAATCATCACACGCGAGTGTGTCAGAGCCGATCTTTTCTTTGGTGCTCCTGCAGCTAATAAAACAGCTCCCATGGAAGCGGCCATACCCGTACAGATGGTTGCCACATCCGGATTCACATATTGCATGGTGTCGTAAATACCCAAACCGGCATAAACCGAGCCACCGGGGCTATTCACATACATGATGATATCTTTTTTAGGATCAGATGACTCCAAAAACAAAAGCTGTGCGGTAATCACGTTAGCAACATAATCATCTACTGCGGTGCCGAAGAAAATGATCCGATCGGCCATCAAGCGAGAGAACACGTCAATAACGGTGGCGCGCATTTGGCGTTCTTCCACTACATTCGGTGTCATGGCGCTTACCGAGTAGGGATTTTGATTCATTAATTTTATGTAGCTGTCCAATGCATTGCCGCTCATTCCGAGGTGGTGCACTGCATACTTTCTGAATTCATTATTATTAGACATATTAATTATTGATTTAAAAGTTAAAATTCAAAACACTTAGTTGAAAGACGGTTCGCGCGTTCTTTTATTGTCAGCCAATGTTAGCAATTTATCAGGTCAGTTCAATTAAAAAAACACTTGTAACTAAAAACCCTGTCGCAAAACAGGGTCTTTATGATAAACTCATTTAGGGGCTGAAAGGTTCAGCGATTAATGATTGTGGCTGGCGGCAATCTTTTTAAACTCTTCCAACGAAACTTTCTTCTCAACTACCGTAATGTTCTCCTTTATCAACGACATAATTCTCTCCTGACGCAGTTGGTTATAAATGCGCATAAAGTTTTCGCCTTTGCCATCCTGACCTGATAGGTAATTGTTGGCAATTTCATCCAGTTTGTCACCCAACTGCGCGGCAATAGCCGCACCGCCAAACTGATCAATAATCAACAACTTCGCTTTTTCACGAACTTCTTCTCCTTCTACTTTGATACCCTTGTCTTCGCTGATTTTATTTTTGATCAAATCCCACTTCAAGGATTCTTTATATAGGTTAAATTCTTTTTCCAATACCTCATCAGTAACCTGACCATTGCTGGTTGCCTTCAACCACGATTTCAAAAAGTTGTCAGGCATGTTGATGGGTGTATGATCAACATAGTAATGTTGAATTTCATGATCCAGCAAATGGGCTGTTTCGCGAGCGTAATTTTCGGCAATCGTCTCCTTGATTTTGCCCACAAATTCTTCTTCGCTCTTCACCACATCTTTACCAAACACTTTGTCAAAAAGCTCTTGATTAAGCGTTGCTTCTTCCACTCGGCTAACGGAGGATACCGTGAATAAGTAAGTGCCCTTCGCATCTTTGGCTTCTTCTTCAGAGATATTCAATACACGCGCTTTTTCGGTGGTATCATTGAATAGTTTTTCCACCTCAAATTCGATTACGTCTTCTTTCTTCTTTCCAATGAGTTTCTTCTGTTCTTTCTTGTCAGCTTTCGCAATGGCAATGAACGAGCCTTTCTTGGCCTCTTCATTTTCCTCTTGACCCTTGGCTACGATATCGCCATATAAATTATCAGTAGCCTCACTTACTTCAGGATAGGAAACATTTCCAAAGCGATTTTTGACATCGGCCAGTGTTTCATCGATCACTTTTTGATCTACTTCAATCGGGTGTGAGGTTACTTTTACTTTCGAAGATAAGTCAACGGTAAAGTCTTCCACCATACCGATTTGAAATTCAAACTCAAAATCTTTTTGCAAATCCCAGTCGATTTCACGTGCCTTTTCAGCATTCGGAAGCGGGTCGCCCAGCACACGCAGTTTGTTTTCTTTAATGTAATCGGATACAGAGTGAGAAACCACGTGGTTCACTTCTTCCACAAGTATGGATTTACCAAACATTTTCTTAATGACTCCTGATGGCACTTTGCCCTGGCGAAAACCCTTGATATTTGCCTTGCGAGAGTACTCTCTCACTTTTTCCTCCACCTTGTGCTGATAGTCGCTTTCTGCAATAACCACGTTCAGAATGCCTTCGGTGCCGTTTTGCTTGTTCAGTGTAATATTCATCCCTGTTTTATCCAAATTTTAAATAAGAATCGCTTAATGGAAGAATAGGCAGTCGACAGTCTAGTTGGGCTATAAAACCCTGCTGACCATCAGCTGCCTATTTTCTTGTTGTGCGCATGGAGGGACTCGAACCCCCACGCCTTGCGGCACCAGATCCTAAGTCTGGCGCGGCTGCCAATTACGCCACATGCGCTTGTGAGCTAAAAATCCCCTTTTTTATCAAAAGGGAGCGCAAATTTAGAGATTATTCGCTATTATTAAAGTCCTGATCAGAAAATGAAGAAAGGATTCTGCTTTTTGGCAACCTCACCGCTGCCAATTACTACATCTAACTTTCTACATCTTTGGTTGATCAGGTGTTCTGTAGATGGCAATTAGTTAAATTTCAAGTAGTTAATGGTAATAGACGAGGCTGTTGAGAAGAAGGAGATTATTGCACGCTACCGCAGACTGCTGCGGCTGGCAAAACCTATATTAAAAGATGGCGATGCCAAATTGATCAAGCGCGCCTTTACTATTTCGATGGAGGCGCATAAAAACATGCGCAGAAAATCGGGCGAGCCCTATATTTTTCATCCGCTTTCAGTGGCTGAGATTTGCGTAGAAGAGATTGGTTTGGGAACCACCTCAATTATCGCAGCACTTCTGCACGATGTGGTTGAGGATACCGACATTCAACTGGCCGATCTTCAAGCCATATTCGGGGTAAAAATCGCCAAAATCATAGACGGCCTCACCAAAATTCGGGGTGTGTTTGAATACGGCACTTCGGCACAAGCAGAGAACTTTCGTAAGATGTTGTTCACGCTTTCGGAAGATGTGCGGGTAATTTTAATCAAACTGGCCGATCGCCTGCACAACATGCGCACTCTGGATAGCATGCCGCGCAACAAACAACTTCGCGTTTCTTCTGAAACAATTTATCTGTACGCTCCACTCGCGCACCGTTTGGGCCTCAATGCCATCAAAACCGAATTAGAAGATCTTTACCTGCGTTTTACAGATCGGGCCGTCTATAATGACATTGCCAGTAAAATCGATGAAACGCGTGCCTCACGAAACAAATTCATCAAACAATTCGTGCAGCCCGTCAAAGATGAATTGGATAAACTGGGTGTCGACTACGAAATCAAAAGTAGACCCAAGTCGATCTTTTCGATCTACACCAAAATGCGCAAACAGAATATTCCCTTTGAGGAAATTTATGATCTGTTTGCCGTACGCATTATTTTAGATACCCCGCTCGAGCAAGAGAAATCACATTGCTGGCAAGTTTATTCCGTTGTCACGGATTACTACACTCCCAATCCTGATCGATTGCGCGATTGGATTAGCACGCCAAAAGGAAATGGATACGAGTCGCTCCATACAACAGTAATGGCCAAAAATGGCCAGTGGGTAGAGGTACAAATTCGCACTTTGCGAATGGATGAAATTGCCGAAAAAGGATATGCCGCCCATTGGAAATACAAAGACAATGCCGCCAAGTACGAATCAAACCTTGAAAAGTGGTTGGTGCGTGTGCGCGAAACGCTTGAAAAGCAAGATCTCACAGCACTGGAGTTTGTAGATGATTTTAGAGGCAACCTTTTTAGCGAAGAAGTTTTTGTCTTTACACCCAAAGGCGAACTGAAAACGCTCCCAACCGGTGCCACAGCTTTAGATTTTGCATTCGATATCCATACCGATATCGGTGCCAAATGCATTGGCGCTAAAGTCAACCAAAAATTGGTTCCCATTACGCATGTTCTCAAAAACGGAGATCAGATAGAGATACTCACTTCGGCCAAGCAAAAGCCGAATGAGGATTGGCTTCGCTTTGTTATTAGCCCAAAAGCCAAATCGAAGATCAAAGAACTCCTTAAAGAAGATAAGCGCCACATCGCTGAGGAAGGCAAAGAAGTTTTTCTGCGCAAGCTAAAGCAACTCAAAATTGATGCGAATAATCAAGTGTACGAACAAATGCGCGACTTCTTAAAAGTGAATTCGCAATTTGAGCTTCACTTCCGCGTAGGCAATGGCACCATTACCATTAACGACCTCAAGCGCTTCAAAGAGTACAAACCTTCTTCTCCGCTCAAAAACCGCGATCATCAGGAAGTGCGTGATGTAAAAACCATCGAGCAGGAAATTAGCAAAGCCAAAGGCCGCTACGAAGATATTCTGCTGATAGGAGAGGATATGGATGTAGTGGAATACAAGTTGGCCAAATGCTGTACTCCTATTCCGGGAGATGACGTGTTTGGGTTCGTTACCGTTAACGAGGGCATTAAAATTCACCGCACCACATGCCCAAACGCCACCGAGCTACTCGCCAATCATGGCAACCGCGTCATTAAAGCAAAATGGACATCGCAGTATGAAGTAGCATTCCTTACGGGATTAAAGGTTGTCGGAACAGATCGCGTAGGTTTGATTAACGATGTTTCGAAAGTAATTTCGGAAGAGCTAAAAGTGAATATGAGCTCGCTGTCATTTAAAACAGATCAGGGCATTTTTAGTGGCGAAATCATGCTTTATGTGAATGATACCCGCCATTTAGAGATGCTCATCGAAAAATTGCAGAAAGTGGAGGGGGTAGTAAAAGTGAGCCGTTTCGATACACGCACCAATTAATCAGGGTTTGTTGTGATAACCACAAGGCTTCAGCCCGTGGACTATGTTAAAAACGATTTCCAGGGTTTTGCTTCATCAATTTTGGAGACGGATTCGCATCAACCTATATTTGGCTTTTTAAAATGGCCTTGAACCAGAAAATATATGAGGAAGTAAAGCAAATATTCATTGCTTACTTAGAAAAGAAGGAGTTGCGAAAAACACCCGAGCGCTACGCCATTTTAGAAGAAATCTATTCAACCGGTGGTCATTTTGATGTGGAATCGCTTTATATCAAGATGAAAAATCAGGATTACCATGTCAGCAGAGCTACCGTTTACAATACCCTCGATCTTTTAGTCGAATGCGACTTAGTCAGCAAGCATCAATTTGGAAAGAACCTGGCGCAATACGAAAAATCGTATGGATACAAACAACACGACCATTTGATTTGCACCGATTGCCACAAAGTAACTGAGTTTTGCGACCCCAGAATCCAAAACATCCAGAATACGGTCAGCGAACTCCTGCATTTCAAAGTCATGCATCATTCGCTAATTTTGTACGCCTCGTGCAACAAAACGAATTGCGAAAATAAATTGCAAGAAAAAACATCAACTTAGACTATGAACTTTTCACAAGAAATAAAGGAATCAGTGTTAACACTTCGTATTGCCGGTGACCTTATTGGTGAAGATAGCGGCACCCAATTGGTTGGTGCGGTCAACGATGCCGTAAGTCACAAAGTTCTTACCTGTATCATCGATATTTCAGAGCTTCGCTACATCAATAGCAGTGGCATTGGCGTGCTGATCACTATTTTAACCAAGTTCCGAAACAAAGGCGGAGAGGTTTATTTGATGAACCCTTCTGAGAGTGTCAAAAAGCTTTTGGTCATAACCAAACTCAATGCCATTTTTCAAGTAATCAAATCAGAAGACGAAGCCGTTTCTAAAAAGTAATTTTTCCTTAGAATGACAGAATTTCCTCAACCAGTTGTCAATTGCACATTGTCAATTGTCAATTTTAAACTGGCTAACAGCCTACTGCCTACTGCCAACTCTTTATAACAATGAAAACAAAAGTAGACGTTCTTCTTGGCCTCCAGTGGGGCGATGAAGGAAAAGGAAAAATCGTAGATGTACTAGCTCCCACCTACGATGTAGTGGCTCGCTTTCAGGGTGGTCCAAATGCTGGCCATACCTTAGAGTTTGATGGAATCAAACATGTGCTGCACCAAATACCTTCCGGCATCTTCCGCGAAAAAACAAAAAACATCATTGGTAATGGCGTGGTGCTTGATCCCATCGTTTTCAAAACCGAAATCGAGAAGCTGGAGAAATACAATTTAAATGTGAAGGCCAATTTGTTCATCTCCAAAAAGGCTACTTTAATTGTACCCACGCACCGTCTCCTCGATCAGGCATACGAAACGGCTAAAGGAGTAGATAAGATCGGTTCAACTCTAAAAGGCATCGGCCCCTCTTATCAGGATAAAATCGGCCGTCAGGGTTTACGTGTAGGTGATGTGTTGGCTCCCAATTTCAAAGAAAAATTCAAGAAGCTGATTGACATACATTTTGAGATTTTGAAGACACACAATGTTTCTTATGATTGGGCAGCGTTGGAAAATCAATTTATGGACGCAGTTAACTTCTTGCGCCAGTTCGAATTGATTGATAGCGAATACTTCATTAATAACGAACTCAAATCGGGTTCCACCATTTTAGCGGAGGGAGCACAAGGATCTTTATTGGATATTGATTTTGGTAGCTACCCATTTGTAACGAGTTCAAATACAGTTACTGCAGGAGCATGTACCGGATTAGGAGTGGCGCCTTCTCATATTGGAGAGGTATATGGAATTTTCAAGGCGTACAGCACCCGCGTAGGCAGCGGACCATTCCCTACCGAGCTGTTGGATGAGGAAGGTGATCTAATGCGTAAGCAAGGCAATGAGTTCGGATCAACAACCGGTCGCCCAAGACGTTGCGGGTGGATTGACCTTCCATCATTAAAATATTCAATCATGATCAACGGAGTTACACAGCTCCTGATGATGAAAGCCGATGTGTTGAACATTTTTAAGACCATCAAGATTTGCACGAAGTACAAACTCAGTGATGGAAGCATAACCGAAACGGTGCCTTACGAATTAGTAAATGAAAAGATCGAACCAATCTATACGGAAGTAAAAGGCTGGAATACATCATTAGAAAACATCACCAACGACCACATGCCGGTTGAGCTTGCAGATTACATTCGATTGCTGGAAACAGCCCTGAATGTGCCAATTACGCTACTTTCAACCGGCCCAGACAGAAAACAAACTATCCACCGCAAGAAAAGATAAATTCTTTTGAATTTTTATGGTCAGATATTCAGGTAGTTAATTGACCAAAGGAATATTTCTTCAATTATTTTCAGGATAGACTTGCATAACTACACTACACGACATACCTTTGCGCTCCGTTTTTAAGGGTAACCCCAAACAGAGTTAAGGTAAAGGGTTGTCAACAATGAATCAGCACCAAGAAGTTGGGGCAAAAATGATTCAAACGTTCATTGAACAAGATGGAGCAAAAGGGCAAGGAAGCAGATTCTTTGTAATCGGGATAGACTGATTGCAGAGGGTCTGTAAACTAAAGCGTACTTGAGAGAGTATGAGAATAGGACAGACCGGTGCCGGGACAAACA
>JAJTHV010000212.1 GCA_021300095.1 Flammeovirgaceae bacterium
CATTTTTTCAGATTTAAACAATACGGGAATTTTTTGGTCAATCACTGGATAAAACGCTTCTAACACTCTGTCGCTAGACGGGCGTTCTAATCCGTTTCTGTTGGAGGCGTATAAGGTCTGATAAGATTTTGCTTGTGATGCCTGTCGATACAGTTCGCGCCATTTCGCCATTACGGCCATGATGGTGTTTGGATAAACATTGTTGGCGCCTGATAATTCCGAATAAAGTGCTGAATTGTTTAGCAAGACCATTTGATCAATTGACTTCCCACCCAGCAAAACAATACTGCTTTGACCGGGAAGCAGATTTCCATAAGGTGCCACTTGGGCAACTGTAAATCCTATGTTTCGCAAATCCTCGATCGACTTATCAGCAGGGTTTAAGGAATAGCGTACGTCATTTTGTGGCGTTATTCCAGCCCGTTCAGGAGTAGGATTGCCGGGATCTTTCACACGCTCACGGCTCGGTTCTTCCTTTGGGCGTGCAACACCAACACGCGAAAGACCATCAATGAATCCGGCATAGACATACATAGAATCGGCCTTGATGACAATCGCCTCGGGCGGAATGGAAATGCCTTTTCCCACGGAAATGATTAAGCCATCTTTAATCAGCACAGTCGCCATGTCCAATTTTTTACCGGGCGCTTGTATCACGTTCACGTTGGTAATGGCGTATGTTCGTGTGACCGGCTTTAATTCTTTCTCTTCCTGCGCTTGCAAAGAAGAGGTAAAAAGCAAGAGGGCGAAAACTCCGCCTATCCTCCGCAGCAAAGTAATTGTTTTAATCATAGTGTAAATCTTAGGTGGAAAAGATAGGAATAAAACACCATGATAAGAATTTCCTTACAGGAATGGCTAAAGGATTTGGCAAGTGGATACCTGCTCAATTCGCCCGCAATGTAAACGAAAAGGTTGACCCTTGGCCTGGCTTGCTTTGGATATTCAATTTACCCTGATTGAGCTCTACAAACTCCTTTACGAGCAACAATCCTAATCCCATTCCTTTCTCATTCTGAGTTCCGGGTTTCGAAAAATGCAAATTTGAATGGATGATTTTCTCCACTTCCGTTGGGTCCATACCAATGCCGGTATCCGTTATAGAAACACGAATGTAATTGTCTGGTTCTGGTTTTGCCTCTATAACAATTATTCCGGAGGCATAGCTGAACTTGATTGCGTTGGTAATCAAATTTCGCAAGATTAAATCGAGTTGGTTTTTATCGGCAACCACTTCCATTTCAGGATTCACTTCAACGTTGACTTGAAGCTTTTTAGTGTCGAGATTCACTTGCGATAAATTTATTTTCTCGTCAACCACCTTCTTCAGGTTCACCTGTGTAAAAATAGTTTGAATTCCTTTTTGTTGCGTCTGTGCCCAACTCAACAAGTTTTCCAAATCTGAATAGACAAAGTCGACATTGTTTTTGATTTTTTCCGAATAGCCGATAAATTCCTCTTGTGTGATGATCGACTTACTGAGCAAATCGATCATTCCACGAAGGCTATTCAACGGCCCCCGCAAATCATGGCCAATGATAGCGAAAAGTTTGTCTTTTGTTGCGTTCAGATTTCGAAGTTGCTCTGTCTGTTGCTCAATTAGTTCATTTTTTTCTTTTAACAACCGGTTGGCAGCACGGGCACGCCTGTTTGTTCGAAATAAAACTATTATCAACAACAACATGCACGCCAGCCAAACAATGGCAATGTAAATACCGATTCGTTGCATTCGAATTTCTTTTTCTTTGTACCGTGTATCCTTCGTCAAGAAATCGATTTGTGTATTTTTTAATCCCAATTTGTATTGAGCCTCGAGTAAGTTGATTCGTTCGCCACCACGCTGCTCCAGTAAAGAATCGTGCAGTGCTAAGTATCGATTCTGAAATTCATAGGCATTGGCAAAATCTTTTCGCATAGCAAAAGTCTCCGCCATCAATTGCAAAGTCGTTTCATGTTCACTTTTAAAACCAAATCGGCTCGATAAAAAAAGGTTTTGATTCAATACCTTTAGCGCTTTATCTGTATTTCTCAATCGAAGGTATGTTCGGCCAATTCGATAAAGTGTGGATGCCTGCAGAAAATTGTTATTCTGGCCAATTGCACTTTCCAAAGCGATTTGGTAACTCTTCAAAGCTTCGGTATACTTACCTTCTTCATAGAATATATCTCCTAAAATCCGATCGGAGAAAGCCAATCGGAAATCATCATTTACATGTTCTCTAACAGATCGGTTTACATAAAATCGAGCTGAGTCGAACATTTTTAGTTGAAGAAAAGAAAACGCAATGTTATTCAGGCACCGGCTCATATTCACCCGGTGATTCGCCTTCTTTGCCAGTGTATAACCTTGCTTAAATGAGGCTATTGCCTCCTTAAAATTATCTTGTTCAAATTGAATTGCGCCAATTGTGTTTAAACAGGCAGCCATTTCTGATTGAATGTTCAGCGCCTTATTAATGGCCATTGCGTTGGTGGTATACTCGAGTGCTTTGGAGTAAATTCCCTTACGATAATAAATCCAACCCAAATTTGATAAGACTTCACCTATTCCTTGCTGGTCGGATAAGCTTATGGCTAGTACTCTGGCTTCTTCCGCGTACTGCAATGCCAGATTACTATCTGTTTCACGCAAAGCCACAGCGGCCTTGTTCAACAACCTTACTTTGGTCGTATCCGGTCGAGCCTGTTGAGCCAATAAAACAAGGCTATCCTGCGATTGGCAAAAGCCAAAAAAAGGCAAACACACGAAGAATAGAATCCATTTTACCATGCGTGCAATCGATCCAGGATAATTGGTAAAATTAATTCGCAACTACCAACTCAACTTTTGAAAATTAACTGAAACCCTACATGCAATATCTTTTTACAACAAACCCATTAATTATGGCTGCAAAATTGCTCCTCTGAACTACCAATGGGCATTCCGGGGGGGGCAGGCAAAAGTTCTTCGCTCTTAAATTCTGCCGGATCGCTTTGCAGAGAATCGATTTGCTTAGCGATGAACCGGTAATGCGCTTTCCACTCTTCATCAATTGTAGCTTTCAATTGAAGCCAAACCTTCAACTGGTCGAGTTTCAGGAACATAATCGCTTTCGTTTCAGCCGATGCAGTTTTGGACATAGCCAGCTTGGCCATATTGGTAAATAAGGCATAATTGGTTGCCATTTGAATAGCTCCTTCCATGCCAGACTTCGGAGCCGCCTTTACTGTACTATTGATCAATCGGTCGACCACACTTTCCAAACTGGGTAAACTCGAGTTGCGTGCATGGTGCTCAATCAACCGGTTGGCACGGGCCGGATGCAGAATCATACTGAATGTAAGATCTGAAGCGGTTTCTGCTGCCGAAAGGGGATCAAACGTCAATTCTGTCTTTAACTTGATTAACTCGCGGTGACGCGAATAGCCCAGAGGCCGCGGAGGTATTATTTTTAGTAATGATTCCGGCAGTGCTAATGCAGCCGGCTCAACTGTTTTTAGCAGCGCGTCTAAGGCTTTTATCTCTTGTTGTGGTGTAAGTAGTTCCGTAACTGGCTGCCCATCTCCGCGCAGGGCATAGCGATAGTTTAATCCACCGATCATTTTCACTGCGGCCTCAATCTGGTAGCGGTGAAAAAAATACATGGGCACCAGTGCTTCTTCCAGCATAGCCATTGGCGCTCCTGGTTTGATATTCTTCTCTCCGAAATTTTTCAGTGCCAGCGCACGCACTTCCATCACACGATTCAGCTCCTCGACAGGATCCTTACCGTTGTCCCACAAGTGGGTATAGGGGTGTGCTCCTCCCAACGGGCGCGCATCTTGGTCCGACAAAAATGTTTGTCCTGCTTTCAGCGAGTTTTGAATGATTTGCTCGAGCTCATTTTCTGCATTTGTTCCCGGTGGAAAATCCCGATAGCCCCACGTAATCGAAACTTTATCAAACGATCCTATTTTGGTATCGTAGGCTTCGCTTAAATCAATCTTGCCATTTTTGATATTTGCAATGGGATGCGGATAGTCCATCACCGAAGACATATTCTCTGCGCTGGAAGAATAGGCATGTGCCAAACCCAGAGTATGTCCTACCTCATGAGCCGCCAATTGCCGCAACCGGGCCAGCGCCATCTCTTCCATTTCTTTTGAAACTGGCTTGCCTTCTTCATACGGAGCTAGCAAACCTTCGGCAATCAAATAATCCTGACGCACGCGTAGTGATCCCAAAACAACATGACCTTTGATGATCTCACCTGTGCGCGGATCATTAACACCACCACCATACGACCAACCACGCGTAGAGCGATGCACCCAATTGATCATGTTGTAGCGTACATCCATAGGATCTGCATCCGGTGGCAATAGCTCTACCTGAAATGCATCTTTGTATCCGGCTGCCTCAAATGCCTGGTTCCACCAGCGGGCGCCTTCCATCAAGGCACTGCGGATCGGTTCGGGAGCACCGGGATCCATATAATAAACAATTGGTTTTACAGGCTCGCTAATTGCTGCTGTTGGATCCTTCTTTTGCAAGCGATGACGAGTTATCAGGCGTTTCTCCAGCGGTTCGCTGATGGGTGTTGCATAATCATAATATGAAGTTGAAAAATAGCCCGCTCTTGGGTCAAACTTACGTGGTTTAAAATTGGAGTCTGGTAATTGAACAAAGGAATGATGTTCTCGAACGGTAACGATCGAAGGAGTTGGCGTTACACTTCGGATGTAACCACCAGTCGGTTGCCCTGTGAAGGTAAGTGTCGTTTCGAACTCTGTATTTTGCGGAAAATTTTTCGTGCGTGGCAAGTAAAAAGCGGAGCGCGATTTATCCAATGAATAGCTTCCTTGTTGTGCAGATTTTAGTGTACCGATGACATCGTGTGCATCTTGCATCAAAAAATCCGATGCATCGACCAACACTTTTCCATTTTCCTCAGCGGTGATGGTAAAACCCCACAACACGGAAGTTGCAAATGATTCTTGCACTGCTTTCACTTCTGCCGGATTATTGCTGATGGCGCGATAGAAATAATTCGGTTGAGTCAAAAACACTTTGGGGCCTCGTCTTTCAAACTTTACAATTCGCTCTCCACCCAATTGATTTCGATCTAGCCCTATGTCGTTCGAGCCAACGCCCGCAGTGATGGATTCAACATAAATCAATTCCGTATCCCACTTATCAATCAGCAAATAGATTTTGTCTTGCTTTTCATCATAATAGAATTCAATAAATCCGGGAAATTTTTTTAATCCCGCTACTTTTGCCTCAATGGGCGATGCAGGAGGAGGTGGTGGTGTATCCTGATTTTTCTTTTGAGCATAAAGACCAGAAGAGGTGAAAATAACTAAGAGCAAGAGTATTCGGTTCATAAGGAAATGATTTAGAGGTAATCTAAAAAAATATTTGCTGGTTTACCAGCTAAATTGATGAATGGTATTTCTGCGTTTCGAAACCGATCGATATTGACATTTCATGTCAATCAAAGGAATTAAAAAATTTTACTTAGTCTGGGCTTAGGTTCTCAAACTCAATCCGGTTATTCTCCATTTGGGTGAGGTGACGCTGACCATGCTGGGCTAAAAAGTAGAGGTACTCATAAACATCCATTTTTCCTAAGGAATTAACTGTCATGGTAGTTTTATGTAACGCACCTTCTCCATCCTTTAATTGATCCAGCACTTGCAAACATTGAAGTAATTGCTCTTTTAACTTTAGACGCACTTCAACTAATGTCATATCACCCTTCGGCTCCATATGCTCCGGACGCATCCAATAAAAAGATTTGTGCACACCTACTTGCTGCAATTTTTCTAATTGAAAAGAATAATTAGCCACTTCTTGTTGCCAATTGGGCGAGGATGCTTTTTTCTCCAACGATTTTTTCGTTGCCTTTACAATGAGAATCAACAGAAAATGGTTTGTTAAAGAAATATGTTCCAATATCTGATCAATGGACCAACCACCATTCAAAGGTTTATGCTGCCGACAAGGTTCATTCATCTCAAACCAATGATCGATTTGAAGAAAAGTCGTTTCCAGAAAATCGCGAATCTGTCTAATCCAATCCCCTAGATTTTTCATCCTACTTTTTATCTAAGAATTGAGCTATCCGATTTCCCGTTTCAGTCAATGTGGCCATGATAGCTTCGCGCTCCGCATTCTTTCGAGTTTCTTCATCGGACAAATCTTCCTGAGTCTTCATTACTATTTTATCTCTTGTAATCACGGATGAATGTGGGATCACGCCTGTTCTGGTATCCATCAATATAGTTTCTGTTGTTGCAAATGCTTTTGCCTCGCTTTTCTTAAACAGTCTGTATTTATAATAGATGTCGCTAGTCATTGAATAGACAATCAAAACATCTGCTTGTAAGCGTACAGCCGTTTCGCGAAGCTGCGTCATCGTTGGTTTGGCTGTAACCATCAGCGATGGCACCGGAATAACTTTTTTTACTTTTGAAGATTGGCCAACCTTATCGATCAACTCATCTACAAATGCTTGTTGTGTCCGAAGGTATTCTTCATCCGATTGCCAATATGAAAAATAACGACTGATCGATGAGCTGCCGTATTTGAAAACAGCTACCCGGACGGTATCCGGCAAACGTATTTTCCCATTCAATAATCGCTGGATGTCCAACTCTGAAATAGTGCTTTCCTTATCAGTAAAGAGCGAACTCGTTATCGTTTCTTTATCATGCGAGCCAGCAGCAGGATTTGTGTAAGGAACTGGCTTGGTAGCTGTGCAATTCGCCAATAAAACTGTGAGAATCACTAATAACAATGAATGGTATGCTCTCATACTAATTATTTATGATGGGTTTCAACTACTTCAATCAATCCAATAATATGCGAATTAAATTCTTCCAACTCTTCGGCAGGCACCCACAGCTCATTATGAATATGTCCTCCTACATTTTGGATTGGGAACTTACTAGCATAGTTTGCCTCTACATCAAATTTAGTAACGTAACCCACCCCATATGCAGGGACATTCCACATAGTGGAAATTTGACGGGCATACTCCAAATTCATAACCGGATAAAATATGGGTTGTTCCATTAAGCGGGGAGGAAACTTCTTCCAGCCTGAGGCTTTAATCAAGTCGAGTTCTTTCTGATTGACTGGTCGATATAGCGTGATTGGCTTCTGATTCATTCACTTTTTTACATTGATCTTGGCAAAATAGCTCATTTGCCTTAAACTATGAAAATGCCGTTTGACTTAATGTCAAACCAACGAAATAAAAGTTGTGACTTTATGAAATCCTTTGCATTATTAGAGCATAAACCGCCTATCGCATGTCGGAAGCTGAAATCCGAAAAGAGCAAGAAGTGATCGAACGATCGAAAAAAGACCCACAGGCTTTTGGCGAAATCTATGAGCATTATTTTGACCGGATTTTCAATTATATCTATCGACAAACGGATGATGAAGAACTGGCAGGCGACCTTTGTTCGCAGACATTTGTGAATGCTTTGAATCATTTACACAAATATGAGTTCAGGGGTTTTCCTTTTTCTGCATGGCTTTATAAAATTGCAGGTAATGAGGTGAACAAACATTATCGCAAAAGCAAAGGCAAAAAAGTTTTCAGCATTGAGGAGCTGAAGGTGAAAGAATTGGTGGAACAAGCCAGCGATGGCTGGGATGAAGAAATGGTGAATAAAGTGATCAACTACATGAATGAGTTGCCCACCGATATGATTCAGGTTTTGGAATTGCGATTTTTTGAAGACAAAGACTTTAAAGAAATTGCATTTATTTTAGATATTACAGAAAGTGGTGCGAAAATGCGGACGTACCGGGCCTTGGATAAACTACGGACGCACTTCCACATCAAAGTAAAATACAATGGGTAAACACGAAATACGAATGCGCAGGCAACGGCTCACCGCTCGCGGTACCGAACGGTTTCGTAATTACGATGCCGTATTGCGTCAGCACGAGCAAGAAAAACGCATGAAGAAAATTGTTCGCGTATTTACATTTTTTGTTTTGATTGCTGGAATCATCGTATTGTATGTGATGGTCAACCGGTGGGAAAAGAAAGTAAAAAGTAAAGAGGCACCTAAAAAAGAGGTGCGTATAAATAGCAATCGCTAGGTTGTTGAGGATATCTTCAAAACCCAATCCTTCACTATATCTCTTCAATAGTTCAAGGCATCATTTGTATCTGTAGGTCTTAATGATTTCATAGGAAATAACTCTATCGGTTTGTGACCTATTTCCACATCAAGGATTATGAACACAAAACTTAAACAATCAAACTTATGGAAGCAAAGAAAAATCCCGCGTATGATTTGAGCCGACAACGAAACAAATTTTTCTTGATCGGTCTCTCTATTAGTATTGGTCTTGCCATTTCTGCATTTGAGTGGACGACCGTAAAAACTCCAAGCAAGATCATTGCATGCAATTTCCAAGAGCTGCCAATTGATTTTATTGTTCCCAGCACTAACATTAATACTCCTCCAACTCCGGAGAAAATCAATAAACTCGAACCAAAGAAAATAACAACGCCCGATATTGGAGAGATCGTAGTTGTCGGCAATGAAACAGAAATTGAAGAATCTCCTGAAATTGACTTAGAGAAATATATTTCTAATCCATTGCCTTTGTCTTCAATAGCTGACGACCCTGATACTGAAGATAATAGCACATTCATTTTTGTTGAAAAACAACCTGAACCTATCAACGGCCTAAAAGCTTTCTACGAACAGCTTGGTAAATCCATAAAATATCCCATAGAAGCGAAGCGCAATGGCACCGAAGGAAAAGTATTTGTAGAATTTATTATCAACAAAAATGGTGAACCCTCTGATTTGAAAATCTTAAAAGGCATTGGCTCTGGCTGCGATGAAGAGGCCATGCGTGTATTAGCGATGACGAAATGGGAACCGGGTAAACAAAGAGGTAAGCCGGTACGAGTAAAAATGGTGTTGCCCATTTATTTTCAATTGGCGCGGTGATCGCTAGTGGTTATTCGAAGACGTGACGATCGAACATTTATTGAACCTGTAGAGAAGTGGTTGTTTGCAATCCCTTCTCTACATTTTATAACCCTTAAAACCTAACTCGAACAGAGGCAGTGAAGCACCTTCCGTATCCATCAATACCCGATGCATAAACCCGATAGGCTTTATCAAAAATATTTTGAGCCGAAACCTGAACGCCTACAAACTTATAGGTATAACCGGCATACATGCTAAAAATGTCCCATCCGGGCATCTGCTGGTTGATTAATCGAACAGCAATACGCACATCCGACTTATCGCCTGCTGCCAAACGTGATTGACTGTCCGCTATAGTCCACTCGGCACGCATCCAAAAACCCGAAGGATGTGAATAGCGAATACCTAGTTTACAAAATAGGGGTGGAATTCTTCGCATCGGCTCATTCTTTGTTTGGTTTTGACCATGTGTGTACGTTACGTTTCCGTTCAGCGTAAGCGATGGCAATACTTGCATTTCAACATCGGCTTCAAAACCTTGGACAAGTGCTTCACCTACATTTTTCTTTTGATACACCGTTCTTCCGTCAAATGTAGGCGAACCCAAATAGGTGGCGGGCACCCGATCAATTAAATCCGTAAGCTTCGTTTGATAGGCTGTGAATGTCCATGAAATCTTGGGAGATTTATATTTAAAACCTAATTCAACATTAGTTGAACGCTCTGGTGAAAGTCCGCTAGCTGGAATTTCAAAGACATTCGCCTCCAGCGTTCCAAACTTACTCATGTCGTCCACATTTGGAGCTCGAAAGCCAGTGTTCATATTGCCCATCATTCGCAATCGTGGACTGATTGAATACATCACGCCTGCATTTCCTATGAATGCCTGAGGATTGATTTGCTGATCGCCAAATACATTATCCACCACCTGTACCACCACTGTATTCCATCTGGCTCCCGCTAAAAATTGAAATCGCTTCCATTCGTATTGATGGTTGTTATATATCGCCCAGTTCATGCTCGTAGATCCATTGGCATAGGATCCGCGTTGTTTCGTTTCCAAGTTGGTAGTTGTATTCAAAACAACGGCTGTGCTTGAAACATCATCGCGATAATATTCCGCTCCGGATTGCATGCGCCAATGAGAACGAAGTTGCGATTGAATCTCAGCTATTAGTCCAATCGTATTCACTTCATCATTTTGTGTTTTAAGGTCAACAGAATTATTTTTTTGGGAGATCGTACCTTCTACCGATCGATGAAGCGAAGCAGTTATTCGGAGTGATTGAATCCACGGACTTTGTGTTGCATGTTCCCATTTCGCATACGTCAATTGACGTGCTTGTGGTTCAAATTCATAGAGGCGAAAGCCACCTTGAACAACCTGATCGAAACGCGGCACATGTTGTTGAGTGGTTTGCTGAAATGCAGTTGTAAAAACATCACCCCGTTTGGTTCGCATCAATAACTTTGCATCTGCCGAGCGTTCATCATAACCCGTTGGCCGTAAAAATCCCAAATTCCCACCGGCCAAAACATCGCCATAACTTCGCAGAGATAGCCCTCCTAAAAAAGTTATATTTCTGCATTGCACTTCCAACTCCGGGCGAATGCTTTTCTCCATGCCAGCACTCATCCATTTAGTCGAAAGCTCACCACGTATATTTACGCCTCCCGAACTAAAAGTGGGTGACTTTGAAATGATCTGAACTACTCCACCCAAGGCATCACTGCCATACAAAACGGATCCACTTCCACGATTCACTTCCATCCTGTCGATGAGCTGCGGGTCGATTGTTGAAAGATATTGGTTGGGGCCGTATCTGTACGTAGCGTTATTGAGTCGGATGCCATCTACTAGGAGGAGCACTTGATTGCCAACGAGTCCTCTGACTATGGGCGAACCCCCGCCATGATTGGTCTTTTGCACCCAAACTCCTGTTTGATTCATCAGTGCTTCCGGTGTGGTGCGTGCTTCATATTCTTTTAATTGCAAGGAAGAAATAGTGGTTGTTGATAATGCAACATCAAATGAAAGTCGTTCACTGCGTTGTGCGGTGATGGTTACATCATTGTTGAGGAGAATAACAGAAGTGGTTAACTCAATTCGATTTTCGACATCTTTGCGTAGCATACGCTCGATGGTTGAGTAGCCTACTGCACTAACGCGAACACGAACCGAATCAATTCGTTTTACATCTAAGTAAAAACGTCCCGAGGAATCGGAGGAAGTTCCGATGGATGATCCTAACACAACAACGTGCACTTCCGAAATAGGCTGCTGTGTAGTGCGGTCAGTAATCACACCCATGTATTGCGAAAGGGCCAGGTGACTGGATACCAGAAACAACAATGCCAACTGAAACTTGAAATACTTCACGCTACTCGATCAATGATTCACTTTTGTTCTACCATCATCTTTTCGCTTTGCGTTCTCCTTCATATCTTCTGGATCATCCAACTCAGGCGAATTTCGAAATGCTTCCCAATCGAAATTTTCGTGTAACGGAGTCATCGCTTTTGCCGGATCGAAAATGCGCGGATCAACCGCAACAGCATTGTACGGAGTGAAGTCAGGTTTATTGGAGAAACAATCACTCAAATCGTTTACACCAAAGTCATATTGATTTAAGTACGAAGTTCCTAGCACATTCCAGAATGTTTTAAAAATGCTTCCAAAACTGTAATGTTGATGGCTGTTAAAACTTTTTTTAGCATAAGGAGAAATAACCATCAATAAACTGCGATGGGCATCAATGTGATCCCTTCCGCCCTGAGCATCATCTTCCGTCACAACGATCATCATATTTTTCCAATAGGGAGTGTGACTCAAAAACTCTACTACGCGCCCCAATGCCAAATCATTATCTGCCATATAACTTTCGTTGAATGGAAAACCCGCTGCCGCTCGCTCACCTGCGCCATGATCATTTAATAACTGAAGTGTGATCACAGAAGGCAATTCACGCTTCGGTTGAATGTACTTCTCTGTAATTTCTTCAATAAAAATATCCGTTCTGAATTGATCCGGAATCGCCATGTTGAATGTTGGGAATTTGCGCGATGTACGATCGTAGAGCGGACCTGGCAATGGATAGTTAACCAAGTAACGAACCCCTCCATACTTAAAGGTAGAGTCCGCAAAACTTCCCGCATCAAACTCCACTCCAAATCCAAAATTGTAAAACTCAATTCCATGTCGCTCTAAATTTTCCCACATGGAACCTGCTTGGTTGTAACTCTCCGGAAAGATAGCACCCGCAGCTCCTGTCATTCCAAACTTACCCGGTGCTTTCGATTCTTCGCGTTGTGATCTTCTATCGCCATAGGCTGCTGGATGATGCGTTTCCATCCATTGATTGGGGTAGGTATTGGTCAACCACACGTGTCCATCGGCTGACACGTCAGAGTCTACATAAAAGTTATCGCTGATGCTGAATAGCTCGGCCAATGCTAAATGATTGGGCATGACGGTAGCATTTTCCACTTTTAATGTCTTACTGCGATTGGTGAACGAAACATTCTTAGCATAATGCGCCAGCGATGTATCTCCTTTGCCGGAAGTCAACTGTCCAAAAACTTCATCGTACGTACGGTTCTCTTTCGAAATGAAAACAATGTATTTAATGGGAGTTTCTTTTTCTGTTGGATATGCGGGAATCGGATTATCGTCTGGTGAAGAAACGATCTCACGGAAATGGAAATTATTCTCTAGCACTTTCCGCGTAAGCGATTGAATGACTTCATCGGAAGGGATATCAATAACAGAAACAGTTCCCAGCATCAATGAGCCAATGTAGCTGGACTTATCTTTGTGTGTAGATTCAAACTCTGCGCCACCATTCGGGCCGCTGCCGAAACCTTTCGCGTTGGAAACAATCAATTGCTTTCCATCAGGTGTCACTTTCAACTTCGAAGGAAACCAACCGGTGGGAATATGTCCGATTACTTTTCGGGTTGGCAAATCAATAACTGCCACTGCATTGATTCCTGCTTCCGCTGCATACAATCTCTTCTGATCTGGAGAAATGGCTAAACCAAACGGAATGATTCCTTTTAAGTTGCCCAACCGCTCATCGAGTTTCAATTCGATACTCTCCATTACTTTTCCTTTCGCCACGTCAATCACTGAGATGTTGTCGTTATTGCCATTGCTCACAAAAACGTACTCATCCGTAGCCACCAATGAATTCGGGCTTGATCCACCCACAGCCGAGATTCCTTCTACCTCCTCTCCTACCAAAACACCTGTTTTGACTTTTGCTATTACTTCTGGTTTTGATTTACTCACATCGATGGACCAAACCGAAAAAGATTCCGGAGCATTCGGATCACCAAGACCGGCAAATTCTATCGAATCATTCTTCACTCCTTCGCGCATCTCTTTGGAACCATAAGCGGAAGTAGGGTATTTCGCAGCAGTTTCTTTCAGTCTCTTTTTATCTAGGCTTTTGATGTAGCTATACTCGAACATGCCCACGTTGGCAACATAAACTGTTTTTTGATTAGGTGATAAAGCAATTCCAAATGGATAGCGACCTGTTTCCACATTTCCAATCACTTGATTGGTCTTCGTGTCGATGACAATCATCCGAAAACCTATTTGATCAACAGCGTATAATCGCGAACCATCGCTACTCAAAACCAGATCGCCAATGTATCCATCACTATAATCCGATTCATCAAAAGATTTATTACAATTAATCTCGGCCAATTTTTTGTTTGTCTTTAAGTCAAAAACATAAATACGATTTTGCTGACCACCTGCTACATACACTTTTTGGTTATCAGGCGAAATGGCTAATCCCATGAAGGTTGCCTCGAGCAAGCCCTTCTCTGCGTTGGCGGATTCAGGAATTTGTTTTATTGCTGGAGTTGCCGAATTGAAATCCGTTATGATTGAAATCGAAAAAGGTCCAGTACCAGAATTAGCTGTGATAATTGTTTTTCCGTCTGGGCTTAGCGTTAATCCAAATGGATGTGGTGCTACGGTGATTTGCTTTCCGGCTGGCGTAATTATGCGGCCATTCGGAAGAATGGTTTCTCTGGATCTTTCTATTTGGGTGTAACGATCACCTGCAGGAGCGGTAGCCATCCAAACTTTCTTTGGGGATTTATCATCGGATTGTCCGCATGAAAAAAGAAATATTGGGATAAAAAGTACTATCAAGAATTTATCTAATTCTGGAGCTCGCTTCAACATAATTTTTACTTTAGGTTACATTTCAAATCTAAACAAACTTTTTCCTACTTATGCAATACTAACGTATTCCAAATAAGTCAAATACTGCACAACAAAGCAGATAAAATAAATTTCAAATCAATCATTCCGATCCGTTCTATTTACCTTTCATAGCAGAATTCAATACATCGCCTACTGGTTGTTCACTCGTATAATTTAATCCCATCAGCGCGGCCATCGTTTTGGCAATCTGCTTTTGATAAAACTGTCCGGACTTTACTTCGCCTAATGCCGGTGTATCAGGGCCTAAAAATGCAAACCAGATTTGTGTAGCCTCGGGTATTTTTTGCCCATGGTGCTTCCATCCTTCCGCATCTGCCCCTCGGCCATGATCGCATGTAATGATGATGGTTGTTTTGTTTTTGTAAGTTGGATCGGACTGAATGTAACTCCACAACTCCTCAATGAACCGGTCGGTGTAGTGAGCCGAATTGAGGTAAGCTGCGTATTCCCCACCGTGTGCAAAGTCGTCTGTCTCATCAAAGGCAAAATACATCACGCGGGGCTTATTCTTTTTTATGTACTCCATTCCATAGTAAAATGTGAAAGCGTCTAAGCGTACATCTCCTAATGGATTAGGCAATGATTGCGTAAGCTGATTCATCATCTTCTCACGGTCGGTAAGGTTCGTATCTTTGCTGGGTTCCCAACCGGTGCTTACATACACACCACTTCGCTTATCGTTGATGATGTATGGAAAAACATCCCAAGAGGTGAACGCAGCCACTTTATTTTTAAATGCCGGGAGTGAATTAAAATACTCTAAAACATTCTTATTGGGATTGTAAACTTTATCGTTGCTGTGAATTCGCTCATTATCTGCGCGGCCAGTTAAAATTTCGTTGTATCCCGGATATGAAAACAATTGATTGTTGGTTATATCTACTTTGCTACCAATAGCCCGATTGCCATACAACTGACCTTCGGTGGCAATTGTGTTCCAGAAAAAAGGAAACAAGGCTTTTCTGCGTTCGGTCAATTCATTGCGCCAATATTTTTCTTTTAGTTTTCCATCCTTCAAATATTTTTGCTGGCGCATAAATGAAGAATCCGCACCGTTGAATACTTCTTGCCAGCGCATGCCGTCCAATGTGATGAGAATGACATTTTCCGTTTTGGTTTTTTGTTGTGCGGGCACCAGTGTGTTAGCAAATAAAAATGCTATGAGTAAATAATATATTTTCATTTTTCAGATTTAAGATAGTCTGTACAAGAATAAAAAATCCGGAGTCCTTAGACTCCGGAAATTTTGATTAAAACACGCAGCAGTAATAAAGTCTTGAAAATTAATTCTTATCCCACCAAACCTGAGTGTTGATGTCATCCGCACCTTGTCTTGTGACAGCTTCGCTTCTGTTGTTCGCATTTAGCGATTGTTCTGATTGAGGGTATATGTATCGAACAGGAATCAAGTTATTATTTAGATTACCGGCACCTGGTATAAGTACAGGCAATCCTGATCTGCGCCAATCTGTCCATGCCTCCAGTCCGTTAAAGAAAAGTGCTACCCACTTTTGTCTTGCTATCAGTTCCAACTTTTGCGATTGGGTTCCAGCATAAGCTACACTTGTCTGAGTAAAATAACCGCTCGGGAGAGTTAAATCAATACCATAAGAAGATGGAACGATGGAACGATAATAGTCAAAATTAGCATTTATTCCGTTGGTATAATATGTTTCTGCTACACCTGATGTTACAAGATTTTTTTCTCTTGCTTCAGCCAGAATAAACTGTAGTTCTGAGTACGTCATGATTAAACCTCGTGATGCATTTGCTACAGGTGCGGTACTACTGCAAACTAAACAGGCGAATGTAAGTCCAACACGTGATACACCTTGTGGACCACCATTGTAACTCAAGGCTTGGGTATCCTCTAAGCCATTGGGTATTCCCTCAACTTTAGGAGTACCTGCTGTAACTGATGCTTCGGTAGGACGACCAAAAACTTGTAAGCGTGGATCGCCAATGCTGGTCAAGTAATCACCTAATGTTTTACTTAGCCTATATTCATCAAAAGAACCCACACGCGCAGTATATAATGGCCACTGATTAGGTGCTGCAGCCTGATAAACTAGTGCAGCGTTATCAGCATTGCTTGCAAAGATTGGATTTTGAGTAGCGTTGTCCAAAATCGTTTGCATATCAGCCTTTACATCTCGCTTATTTGATATACGCATCAGATAACGAAGGCGAAGTGAGTTAGCTAGTTTTCTCCATTGAGTTACATTGCCATTGTAAATCAAGTCACCTGATACTGCCTCCGAGCTAGTTCCTAGAATTTCATTAGCCTTCTTCAAATCCGCTAAGATACCGTTGTAAATCGTTTCTTGTGTATCGTACTTAGGTGCAAAGTTGCCTGATAACTTTCCTTTAGTTGCATCTGTATACGGCACATCTCCATACGTATCTGTAACTATTGAAAACATCCAAGACTTGAGAATCAATGCTATTCCTAAATAATTGTTTTGAACTGGATTAGCTGATTCCGCGGCAGTAATTATATTTTGAACATTTCTTAAGTTACCAAACACACTATTCCATACGCCAGTGCGCTCCCCCCACAAATAGCGGTCTTCATTTACAAATTGAATCTTGGCTGTGTGTTGAACCACTATATTACCGATACTCCATGCTTCGTTTACCTGATCATTGATTGTGTTTCGAATAACCCCCGATAACAAAAGGTTCGGTGTAACCTCTGTCGGTACGTTCGGGTTCGTATTTACTTTTTCAAAGCCATCGTCACAAGAGACGGCTATAGACAAAGCAACAAATGCTGCAATATATTTTTTAAGACTTTTCATGATTGATGTTTTGCTATCATTTAAAATTTAAAACCAACATTGAATCCATAGCTTCTGGAAGAAGGTATAGACATATTCTCAATCCCTGGAAGAGCAGTACCACCAGTATAAGACATTACCTCGGGGTCAACATGTGGCACATTTGTCCAAAGAGCAAGGTTCCTTCCTACCAATGAAACAGTAACACTTTTAAAAGGCATTTTTCCAAAAACTTTGTCAGGAATGGTATAGCCGATCTGAAGTTCGCGTAGTTTCACAAATGATGCATCATACATTACGCCTTCCGCGATATTCCTACCACCCGTATAAGCCGTATGCCATTGGCGTGGCAATACGCGGTTTTCGTTTACTTTGAATGATCCATCGGGATTCTGGTTCACTCCGCTTCCAACCACATAGGTACCTATAGGTGCATTTAGCAAAAGTGGATCTGCTGTTGCCAGTGCTTGTGCATAATATCCATTTTCTCTTCCTTGAAGTGTCTCCATGATAATACCACCTTCTCTTCCCACAGTTTGGGTCTCCGAATAAATTTGACCGCCTTGACGAATATCAAACAACACGCTTAATTTTACACCTTTAAATGAAAACGAGCTATTAACACCAGCCATCCAATCAGGATTGTAATTTCCTAATTTTATTCTGCTTGTAGTTGCTATTGGGCGGCCTCCTCCTTGTCCTTGTGCGTTGGGGTTTGAAAAAACTTGCTGGCCAACAAATTGACCGGTGGCATCATAATAAGGTTTAGTAGCGTCAGTGTTTTGCACGCGAGCATATCCAATGCCATACATATCCCCCATGCGTTCTCCAACTCGCGCTTCAATAGAAACTCGTCTAGTCGCAAGCACGTAATTGTTAAGTCCATTCGAAAGTGAAACCACTTCACTGCGATTGCTTGAGAAGTTTATATCCAGATTCCATTGAAAGCCATTGGAAAGTCTAACCGGTATTGTATTCAACATTACTTCAAAACCGTAGTTTTTGATCTCACCAGCATTTATTGATAAGCTATTGTATCCGCTCGTAATTGAAAGTGGAATGTTCAGGATTTGATTCTTCGTCAAGGTTTGATAATATGTAAAATCCAACCCTAAACGATTTCCAAAAAAGCGAACATCAAAACCACCCTCATAGGCTGTACTAATCTCTGGCTTCAAACTAAAGTTCGCCAAACGATCTGTCTCACCATATACTTGGGTAGATCCAAACGGATCACTCGGGTTGTACGATTGTGTAAAGGTAAAGGCATCCGTATCATTTCCAACTTGTGCTACACTGGCACGAGCTTTAGCAAACGAAATGAATTCGGGCAATTCAACCATATCCGATACTACCGCACTCAACGCAGCTGATGAGTAGAAATAAG
The DNA here is from genome assembly GCA_021300095.1 of Flammeovirgaceae bacterium. Lineage (GTDB taxonomy): Bacteria > Bacteroidota > Bacteroidia > Cytophagales > Cyclobacteriaceae > ELB16-189. Next base: position 18,341 of record JAJTHV010000212.1, read on the forward strand.
AATTATTCTCTGAGCCAATACCCGCGTCTTTCAAGGCCTTTGGCAACGTCAACGCACTTGACCAGTCATTTCGGGCTGTCAGGTCGAGATATAAAACATTCTTGTAACCAAGCTGCGCTGAACCGTACAAACTATTAATACTCTTTTGCACATCCGATTGGGAGCTTTGCAAAGCTGCTCTGAAGTTTGTTAAATTATAAACGCCCGGGATATTTAACTGAGGTGCATTTATTTCTAAAAATTCAGACTTTTGACGTAGCTGATTTCCACCGAACGAAGCCGTTAATGTCAATACGGATGGCACGATCTCCTTATTGAAGGTCAACAAGAAATCACTATTTCTTTCTTCCGTTACTATGTTTGTTTCACGGTATTGACCAAAAGGGAAACGTTGTGTACTAAAGGCTCTTTTGTATTGACGTCTTTCATTACCATAATCTAGTGCAGTACGTAACTGAAGACTCAGCCAAGACGTGAAATCATACTTTAAAGAAATGTTACCTATGATGCGATCCACATTTTGACCATTGGTATTTTCGTAGACAGTAAAATAAGGGTTGTCATGATAGTTATAATTCCAACCAAACTGCCTTGTACCTTCTAAACCCGGCATCCAATAATTTCTAAGTGACTCCATATCCACTGAGCGAGGCAACCAACAATTGAACAAATACATGATGTTTTCTGTGCCATAGCTTATTGATGGACGATTGCCGCTTTCGCTCTTAATGTAACTGACAAAGGCTCGTGCCGAAAATTTATCTGTCAAATTATAACCACCTCCAAACGACACAGTATTTCTTTTTAAATCTGTGTTAGGAACAATGCCTGTTTGATCAAGGCCAGTATAAGAAAGTCTAAAATCACCATTCTTATTACTTCCAACGAGTGCAACATTATTTGTGAAAGTCCTCCCTATCTGGAAAAAATTCTTCACTCCATCCTTATCATTCTTCCAAAGCGTGGGAGTTATTACACTTCCTGCTGGGGCATTAAGATCACCACCTCTAAATGCAATAGGTGCGCCATTCAGCGTTCTAGGAGAATTAAACTGTGCATATAGTTGACCATTGAAAGCAGGACCCCAGCTTTCATCTGTACCGTCTGTTAAACCTGCGCCCCCACCATTAACGAATGCAAAATCTCCACCATTGCCGTTACCTTGTCCATAAACATTTTGGTAATCCGGTAAGCGAAGAGCAGACTCAAAAGTTGTATTTGAATTGACTTCTACTCCGATTCCCTTAGTGCCACGTCCAGATTTTGTTTTGATAACAATTACACCATTGGCTGCCCGTGAACCATATAAAGCAGATGCCGCGGCTCCTTTGAGCACAGTCATTGATTCAATATCATCGGAGTTGACAAAACTTGCACCATTGCCAAAATCTACCTCAAGGTTGCTTCGTCCAGAACCGCCTGTAATACCATTGCTGATAGGTACTCCATCAATTACATATAAAGGTTGATTTGCATTAAGATTCAACGACCGTTCACCCCGAATCGTAACCCTAGAGGATCCTCCAACGCCTGAGTTGCTACCAATTACTGTTACTCCAGCTATCTTTCCAGCTAATTGATTAGAGATGTTCGTCTCCCTCGCGGTAGTCAATGAACTGCCATCAACGCTTTGTATAGCATATCCTAAACTCTTCTTCTCCTTTTCAACTCCCAAAGCTGTAACAACCACCTCTGAAAGCTGTTTTGCGTCAGCCAATAATTCTACATTAAATGAAGTACGGCCTGCTACTGCAATCTCTTGCGTTGTATACCCAACAAACGAGAACACCAAAACATCATTTGCTGAGTTCATGGTTACCACGAAATTTCCGTCTGCATCGGTAATCGTGCCATTTGTAGTTCCCTTCACCAAAATGTTAACGCCCGGCAGTGGACTTTGATCTTCCCCGGAAAGCACTCTTCCGGAGACCGAATACTGTGCCATGGCAGCGGTAGCTGTCATGATCATAAACAAAACTGGCAGTAGTCCCTGTACCAGAAGTTGCTTACGAAATTTTAATTGTAAAAATTGAAGCATAAGTGTGATTGGTTTAGTTTTCGCTAGTCAGATTAGCTTGCTCAAAGATTGAGTTATCAATTGACGTTGAGTTTAGAGCAAGGTTATTGATCGGTTAAGATTAAACCGATCCAAGCACAAAAATTAATGGTGGCTTAAACTATTCATTCAAAAAATTGAATTTTTCATGTTTTAATGATGTCTTTTCAATAACAATCACATAACATCTGAGGGTTAGCTTGCTTACTCAACCAAAAGTTTACAAATAGTAAACAACCATTTATGATTCATGAAGAATTGATCACCCTTGTTGCGAAGAGAATCAAAGCATTACGTCTTGAAAAAGGAATTACACTTCAAACGCTGAGTGAGCGCACCAACCTCACCAAAGGGCTTATTTCCAAAATTGAAAACACGCGAACAATCCCTTCGCTACCCGTATTCTTTACTTTAATACAATCCCTGGAGATCAAGCCAAGTGAATTTTTTGACGCGATGAACCTTAATAAAAACCAATCTTATCTTCATTTTAAGAAGAAAGAATATCGGCAAATCAAAAAAGAAGACAGGCCCGGATTTGAATACAAGCACATCTTTGCACACTCCTTACAAAGTTGCACGATGGAAACTGTGATGCTATCTATCAAACCTCATGCACAGTCTAAACCCACTACCACCGATGGATTTGAATTTAAATACATCGTTTCAGGCGACTGTGATTATTATATTAATGATGCCAAAATTGCTTTGCGCGAAGGCGATTCCGTTTTTTTCGATGCTTCGCAACCTCATTACCCAATCAATAACTCTAAACGAAAAGTGGTGATGTTGGTCATTTATTTTCTAACCCTGAAATAAATTCGCCATTCAGTAACTCACAGGTAACAAAGTTTAAGCATATTGAGCCATTTATTTTAGGTTATGCAAAACCATTTCGATGTAATTGTTGTCGGTGCCGGTGTTCTCGGTACATTCCATGCCTACCATGCAGCTCGCTTAGGCAAAAAAGTATTACTCACCGAAAAAGATCAATATCCTACGCAAGCTACCGTTCGTAATTTCGGACAAGTGGTTCCCTCCGGCATGGGCAGTGAATGGTTTAACTATGGATTGAAAGGCATTGAAACCTATCGGCAAATTCAATCCGAGTTTGACATTTCTATTCGAAACAATGGCAGCGTTTACATCGCATCCGATGATAACGAAGTTCAGCTAATCCATGAGTTGAAAAAAGTAATGGACGACCGAAGCTACGAAGCTCAATTATTGTCTACGAATCAATGTCTTGAAAAATGGTCTGCGTTAGATCCTAATTATTGTAAAGAAGCCCTCTTTTTTCCGCAAGAGCTAAGTGCAGAACCTGAAACGCTTATTCATCGCCTTCTTATATATATCACCCAAAAATTTCCTCAGTTTACGTATCATCCGTCTACGACTATAATTGATTGTGAAGTGAACGGAGATCATGTAAATGTAGTTAGTCATCTAAAAGAAAAATTTACAGCCGATCATGTGATTGTTTGCAATGGAGGTGAATTCAAATTGCTTTTTGGTAATTTCTTCAAAAGCAGCGGCATCATCATTAGCAAGCTACAAATGCTACGCACTAGACTCATGCCTCAAATAGATTTGGAAGGCAATATCCTAACGGGCCTCACCATACGCAGGTATGAGTCATTTCAGGAATGCCCTTCGTATCAATTGCTATCCACCCCCGAACACCTCACTGAATTAAAAAAATGGGGGATTCACGTTCTATTCAAAAAGGCAATCGATGGATCGATCATCATTGGCGACTCGCATGAATATGCCGAGGCGCACCAAACAGATGACCTTGGCTTTTCGCAGAACGAATACATCAACCAACTCATGTTGAATGAAGCCAAACGAATTGTTACTTTTGACGTGACACAAATTGCGCACAGCTGGTCGGGGTTTTATCCGCAGCACAACGAAAAGGATATAGTCGAAATGGACATTGAAAATAGAATTCATATTCGCACCGCAATTGGCGGAAAGGGGATGACCACATCTGCAGGCTATGCCGAGGAGAGTGTAGCGAAAATTTTAAAACCCTGACCATGTGGGCTAATTACCATACCCACAGCAACTATTGCGATGGCAAAAGCACCTTCGATCAACACATCGAAAAAGCAAAACAACTGCATTTAAAAGCACTGGGATTTTCATCGCACGCTCCAGTGCCATTTGAATGCTTGTGGTGCATGAAGGCTAATCGGCTGGATAATTACCTCACAACCATTCAAAATTTAAAATCACACTCTCAGGCAATTGAAATTTACGCTGGATTAGAAGTAGATTTTATTCCACACGTGATTGGCCCAAGTCATTTTTCAAATCACCTCGATTATACCATTGGGTCCATACATTTTGTCGATTGCTATGAAAATGGAACTCATTGGGAAATTGATGGGCTACATACCGGTTTTCTGGATGGTTTAGAGAAAATTTTCAAAAACGATTATCAGCATGCCTTCACCCGCTACTTCGAGTTAACGCGTGAAATGCTACAAAAAGATTGCCCAACTGTAATTGGGCACCTGGATAAAATGAAAATTCAGAATGAAGGCAATAAGTTTTTTTCAGAAAATGAAATCTGGTATCAGCAACAGGTAAAAGAAACCATTTTAGCCATTGCAAAAACCAACGCCATTGTGGAAGTAAATACGAGAAGCATTTACCAGAAAAAATCGGATACCACCTACCCGAGTCCTTGGATATTGGAGTTACTTCTGGACGCCAACATACCCATTACGCTCAGCTCAGATGCACATCATGCCGATGATCTGGTGAATCAATTTGAAAATTCAGCCCGATTGCTACGCGCGATCGGCTATAAAAAAATTCACATTCTGTATCGTGGTGAGTGGAAACCGTTTAACTTTAGTGAAAAAGGAATCGAATTTTGAAACCGACACCATCTCTGATCAACAGCTGGCTGAAACAAACGCATGGCATCTGGTTTACCATCTATGCATCGTTGGCCGCATTTTGTTTATATACATGTGTTTATGCTTTTCGTAAAACATTTGCAGCTGCCACTTTCGAGGGATTATTTTTTGCAGGCATCAGCTACAAAGTATGGTTAGTCACCTTTCAGGTAATTGGTTATGCGCTTTCCAAATTTATCGGCATCAAAGTTATTTCTGAATTGAAAGCACATTCACGTGCTTTTGGTATCTTACTGATGGCGGGAATTGCAGGCGTTGCCTGGCTTTTGTTTGCACTGGTTCCGGCTCATTACCACATTGTTTTTCTTTTCCTGAATGGGCTTCCGCTTGGCATGGTGTGGGGAGTGGTATTTGGAGGTCTGGAAGGCAGGCGAATGACCGAAGTGCTGGGCGCTTCGCTTGCTGTGAGTTTCATTTTCTCTGCCGGCTTGTGCCGATCCGTAGGGGCTTACATCATGCGCGATTGGGGTACATCTGAATACTGGATGCCCTTTGTAACAAGTGCTCTATTCACCTTACCGCTTTTGCTTTTTTTATACCTTCTCGATCAGTTACCTCCGCCCTCGGAGCTAGACGAAAAATTACGCACGAAGCGTGCCCCCATGAATGCCCAGGAGCGCAAAGACTTTACGTCCACCTTCTTGCCAGGCATTATCTTATTCGTTCTCGCGTATGTTTTGCTGACTTCCTTTCGGGATTTTAGAGATAATTTCTCAGCCGAGATCTGGAAGTCATTAAATATGGGCAATGACCCCTCCATCTATACCAGCACCGAAGTGCCAGTTTCGATTATCGTGTTGGTTTGCATGGGCAGCTTAATGCTCATCAAAAACAATCAACTCGCATTGATGGTCAACCACGTCATCATTGCATTGGGAATGGTATTGATTGGTGTGGCGAATTATTTATTTCAATTGCAGATGATTGAACCCAAAACGTGGATGGTGCTGATTGGATTGGGTTTATACCTTGGCTACATACCTTTCAATAGTATTTTCTTCGATCGACTGATAGCAGCCTTCCAATACACGGGCACAGTTGGATTTATAATGTATGTAGCTGATTCGTTTGGATACTTGGGAAGCGTGAGTGTTCTTTTCTTCAAAGAGTTTGGCCACGCAAATTTGAGCTGGCTCAACTTCTTTATTTCTGGTGGATACATTGTTTCCGCTACCGGCACGTTGCTGATAACAGGGTCAATGATTTACTTTCACTATAAGCATAAATCCTGGACAGCCGAGTTGCGTTAATTTTCAATTCCAACGATTTGTAAAACTTGCGGAATTTGTTGAATAATATGTGTGTGTGGTGCCGCAGCTAATTGTTCGTGTGTAAATGCTCCGGAAGTAATTCCAATCACAAATCCACAACCGGCAGCGGTACCCTCGCCTAAGTCAGAAAGCGTATCTCCTACTTTTGCCACGCGCTTTGCATCCGCTATACCTGCCCGTTTCATTGCTTTAAAAATCATATCCGGATGTGGCCTTCCATTTTCCACCTCATCACTGGTGATGCTACCGTCAATCAACCCATTCGTTTCCCATGCCATGCGTGCTAAAAGTGCATTTACGATGGGGCGATCAAAACCGGTATCTACCATTACTTTTATCCCCTGCTCCTTCAATTTTCTAAAGGTTTCGCTCACACCTTGATTTTCTTCTACCGTTGAATCATTTTGATAGAACGCAATCATGGAACTGACAAAATCCGAATGAATCTGCTCAACAAAAGAATTAGATATGTCGGGATAGTTCAAGGCTTCAAGCAGCTGTGTAATTGCCACCGGTTTCGGAATACCCATTACCTTATTGGCTTGCTCAATGGTAATCGATACCCCTACCTTCTCAAATGAATTTTTAAGAACACGCTGCACATCGAAATTTTCTTTTACCGTTGTTCCGGCAAGGTCAAACACAATCAGGTCAATCATAGCATCTTGAAATTTGAAACAAGAAGGAAATAAAATCATCCATTTCCATCCATTACCTCACGAATTAATTATTTCTTAACGTGTCCGTGTCGCTATGTTGGTAGCACAACACTACCTTGAAAGACTAAAAAAAAATTAAATGACACCACAAGATACCATTCATGAGATATTCGCTTTGTATGAAAAATATGGCCATGAAGATTATATTGGAGAAGCCATTTCACAAATCGAACACATGTCGCAGGCCGCTCAGCTAGCCATTGAAGGTGGGTTTGATGATGAAGTGATTTTAGCTGCCTTCTTCCATGATATTGGGCACATTTGCGTCAGCCGAAACGCGGCTAACAATATGGGTGGTTTCGGTGTCAAGAGCCATGAGAAAATCGGAGCCGATTACTTACGCGAAAAAGGATTTTCCGAACGCATTGCCAAGCTGGTAGAAAACCATGTTGAGGCAAAGCGCTACCTCACTTTTCGATATCCTGAGTATTATAATAATCTTTCGGAGGCAAGTAAGCGAACCTTGGAATATCAGGGTGGTAAGATGACAGCCGAAGAAGCTGATGTGTTTGAGCAAGATTCGCTTTTCGAAGCCAGCATTCAATTAAGAAAATGGGACGAGTTAGCAAAGGAGATTGAGACTCCCTTAATCGACTTGGAAATAATAAAGGCCAAAGCAACAAGTGCCTTGGCCTCTACATTCAGAAACTAGATCTACTACAATCCGTTTCCGTTAGTTCCCTCGTCACCGAGTGGATCAAAAACCCAAGTGTCATCAAAGCGTGAGTTTCCCGATCTTCCGGTAGTGATGTAACCAAAGTTTCCGATGGCAAAAGTCACTGCGCCATCACGTGAGGATGCTTGTTTGCTTAATGAATAGTACTCAACCCACACATCGGTTACTGGATTGTATTGCCATGTGTCACCAAAAGCAGCACCTCCTACCGATCCGGTCGTAATGTAACCCAAACCATCAATTGTAAAGGTTCCAGCAAAATCTCTTGACAAAGGCTGAGCAATGGTATTGCCATTCTTATCGCGTTGAGTCAACTGAGCTTTTTGCTCCCAAGCACCAGCAGCATCAGCTACAGGCGAATATTTTTCTACATTCTTAACTGTTGTATTGTTGTTCGTTCCGCCAATTACATACGCTGCATTATCAATGACAAAAGCAGCCGCATTTACACGCTTTGCAGAAAGGCTTGCGCGTTGTACCCAGGTATTCGTTCCCGGCAGATATTCCCACAAATCACTTTGTGCGTTTCCGTTGTACCCAGCTCCAACAAAACCTCTGTTACTTACTGAAAAGGCTACGCAACCATAACGCGCACCAAAAGTAGTTCCATCGGCAAAGTCAGCGATCTTTGTCCACACATTTGTAGCAGGATTGTACTCATAAAAATCTTTCAAGCGGTTGGAAGTATCATCAAGACCTGTGCCAACATAGCCTTTGCCTCCGATTACGAACGCTACAGCCTGACTTCTGGCAGTGCCCGGAAAATCCGCTCTCTTGATCCAACTGTTAGCAGTAGCATCGTATTGCCACATATCATTTAAGCGCTTATTACCATCGGCATTATAACCACCTACTACATACGCTTTGTTATCAATAACAAAACCAACTGCATTACCGCGAGTGATTCCACCAAAGTCTGCTTTTTTATCCCAAGATCCTTTTTTTGTGGTTGTACTATTCGATGAATCGCTTCCGCAAGCAGTCAACAACAGAGTCAATAGGGCGATTGACCCTATTGAGAATACGAAAGATATCTTCTTCATAGCTTTACTAATTTGTTCCATATTGTGTGTAGTAGATTTTCAATTTAATTTTATTGGTCGGGTGAAATCGGTTACCGATAACCACTCTATTAACTTCCGAAAATAAATTGGGCGAAACAAGGGCTAGCGGTGTGATCGCTGGCGCGCTTGACTTTATTTCATTGTTAAAGAAGGTGGTCATGGAAAATAAATACTTTGTATTAGTAGAATATTCACGATCGTAACGGATAGAGGCCTTCAATACATCATTTCCGTTTCCAGGAACCCCTCCTGAGATGATATTGGAAACATCTGTTGTATAGCTTGCTAAAATATTGATGGGAGGCGTTGAGGCATCATACGTGCCAGGTACCAACGGAACTTCCAAGATAGCATCTAAAATCACATATCGATTTTTGTTTAAAAAGCCCTTTACTGAAGGAAACTCCACTTTAGTATACAATCCGATACCAGACTGTACAAAAGAAACGTTTCCCGTTGCTTCACTTCTCAATATTCTGGCCGAAGCCAGGGTAGATACAGGTGTTCCTGAGCGATCGGCACTGATTTGATTAAATTGATTAAATGAATTGGTAAGTGGAAAATCTACATACGTGTTCGTCAAGATATCATTGACGAACTTACGGTAATATAAACGAACTTTCAGTTTAGCCGAACCAAATCCTACGATGCTGGCATCAGTTGACGAGGGAACCGATATATTTAATCCTTTAAAATAGCTTTCGACAAACCAATTAGAAATGATTCCAAAATTGGAAGTCGCCTGAAATTTGACAACATCCGGAATATTATCTTGTATCGTATAAAATTTCATACCCAGCGCATCCGGCAACCGAACGAAGATTGAATCGCGGTTGGGGAATGTGGTGGTTGTTTTAGATGCCATTATCACATTTGAGTAGCTCACCTTACTCGTATTATAAAGAGCAAAAGTAGGATTGAGAATGGATACTTTATCATTGGGCACGTAGGGAGGAAGAAAGCGCTGATAAACCGCATCTGTTAACTCGCTTACGATGATGGTCATTGTCTTGGTGGTATCACCGTAATATTGTCCATTATAGGGTAGAATAAGACCGATGGAATCGTAGATGCTGGTAGTCGCTGGGGTAAATGGAGAAAAGTACCCAATCTGAAAGTAAGAAGCTGAATTGATTTTGCCCAAATAACTGTCCTTATACCCCCCCACCAACAGCGTGCCTTTCGAAGAAGTAGGAAGTGAATCCATGAAAACTGTCGAGGTCACAACCGAAAAGGTATCTACGTAAATAGTTTGCAGCCCATCGGAAGAAAAGTTTTCGTCTGCCTGCAAAAGCCCCTCATCATCACATGAAGTGATCGAAACGGCCATGAACGCACAGAAAACAACGATTAAACTCTTATACATATCCTTAGCCTTTCTAACCATTTGAAATATTCAGCTTCACCTAAGACTAATTGATTGACAGGAAAGTTTTAAAATCGTTTAAATAACATCGACAACACTATAATTATTGTCTAAGATTAAAAAAGTGGGCTTGGAGGGATTCAAACCCCCAACCTTCTGATCCGTAGTCAGATGCTCTATTCAGTTAAGCTACAGGCCCATTTCACCATATTTTCAAAACTATTTGATGCCCGTTTGCATCATTCGTTTAGTAATTGGTCGGCAAATTTAATAGAATAAATGCGTAAGGCAAGTGTTGATTTTGGCCACTGAGTACTAATCGTGTATTTTTGCCGTTCCAAATTAAAAAAAATCTATGTTTCGAACCATTTCAGCTTCTTTCCTCCTTTTATTCATAGCTTTTTCCTCGCAGGCACAGGAGAAGAAACAAAGAGTTAAACGCCCCGATTTTCCCGGAGCCTTTCTGATTGAGTTCGGGTTTAATAGAGCTCAGGGTAGTACTCCGGACAATTTCGAGCAAGGATTCTGGGGTTCTCGCACGCTTAATTTATATTATCAATACCCAATTCGGTTATGGAATTCGAAGTTTAGCTACCGCCCGACATTTGGACTTAGCTTAGAGCGCTACAAATTGACCAATAATTACACATTGGATAGGCAATTAAGTGGCGATGGCACCTATCGTTTACTGCCTGCCAGCGAATTGGGCATGACCAATGCAGACAAGAGTATGGTGATAATGAACTACTTAGAAATAATGCCTGCCGAATTTCGGTATGACACCAAACCAAACGACCCGGGACGCAGCATTCATATAACTGCCGGTGTCCGTCTGGGAGTTTTGTTTGAAACTCATACCAAGGTGAATTATTCGATCAATGGAGAGAGTGTAACTGCAAAAGATGCCCAACCGCACGGCATGAGCCCTGTTCGTTTGGGATATTATGGAAAAGTAGGCATCGGATCGTTCAGTTTGTTTGGCTATTACAATGCCACTCCCATTTTTCAGGAAAACAAGGGTCCCAACCAAACAAAAATGAATACCCTCACGATCGGTATTTCATTAAGTGGTTTCTAACCTAAAATTCGTATTTCAAATTATTTGCCGGTGAAAGCCGGCTTTCTTTTTTCCAGAAACGCCTGCACGCCCTCTTTGTGGTCGCTGGTGGATCCTGCAATCTCCTGACTATAAGCTTCATACTCCAACATTTCATCTAATGTTGAGGTGGTGGATTTATTCAACATCTTTTTGATCAATCCGATTGCTTTGGTGGGAGCGGCAGCAAAATAGGCCGTGTATTCGTTTACCGCTTCATCCAGTTTATCCGCTGGCACTACTTTGTTAACCAAGCCTAATGAGAATGCTTCGGAAGCTTTTACCTTGCTGCCCATGCTGCACAATTCAAAGGCTTTGGCCATACCTACCAATCGGGGTAAGAAATACGCAGATCCAGAATCCGGAACCAGTCCAATATTGATAAAAACTTCTATCAATGTGGCGTCTTCGGATGCAACGATCATATCGCATGCCAACGCCAAAGAACAGCCGGCACCGGCTGCTACTCCGTTCAACCGACAAATGATTGGTTTGGGCAATTGACGCATGGCGCTGATAATGGGATTATAACGTTTGGATAGGGAATCCATGAATGAACGTTTGCCCTGCGCTGCACTGTCTTTCAAATCCTGACCAGAGCAAAACGCCTTTCCTTCACCGGTTAAAACCACTACTCTCACCTGATCATCTTTCGCCACGGCCTTCAGTGCATCCTGCAATTCAAATGTAATGGCATCGTTCAGCGCATTATAAACATCCGGGCGATTGAGTTTAATCAACGCCACTCCATTGGTTACTTGGTACGTGAGGAACTGAAAGTTCATGATTCGAAAAATTTAGTTTTTAAATCACTTGAAAAAAGGACTAAAAGAAAATTAGTATTCCACTAAAGCCGATAAAAAATCCGGTGAGGGCACCATACATTACTTCCCGAGGCGAATGGGCATTCAACAACAAACGCGAAGACATGACCAAGCCGCTCACGATGATCAACACTACAGTGGGCCATAATAAATCTTGCTGTTCAGTAGCCATATTGAGTGGCAATAGTATGCCTAATCCTCCACAGATGGCCAAACTGTGAACACTGATCTTAAAGAAGAATGTAACTGCCCAAGATACCACCACCATAGCCGTGATGATTACCATCAATTTATTGAAGTTTTGACTAAAGGGAAGTTTGTAATAAAATAAGAAAGTAACCAGAATGTAGAGTAGCGCAATGAATGTAAAGGGCAATACACGTTGTTGGCGTTCTTCCAGGGTGATGCTATTTACATTTCCGAAGTATTTCATCATCAACAGATTGATAACTGGCATGACAAACGTGAAAACAAAGATCAGGCTGATGATGGTAAGGCTAAACTCCGCCCGAATCATGAGCATCGCGGGCAGATACTTCTGCAGCACCAGCACCATATAGGTAGGCAACAACAGGGGATGAAAGATGATAGCAATGATTTTAGATGCGCTCTTCACCTGATTTAAATTCTCTTCGTAATCGTGCCACTGGTATATTCAAATGTTCGCGGTATTTAGCTACCGTTCTGCGTGCAATATTGTATCCCTTTTCATTCAGCATTTCTTCCAGCTTGTCATCGGCCAGCGGTTTGCTCTTATCTTCCGCATCGATAATGTCTTTGATGATTTGTTTTACCTCGCGGCTGCTCACTTCTTCACCGGAATCAGTAGTTATGCCTTCGGAGAAAAAGTATTTCAACGGAAAAATACCAAAGTCCGTTTGCACCGTTTTACTGCTGGCCACGCGGCTCACCGTAGAGATATCCATACCAATCATTTGAGCTACATCTTTCAAAATCATGGGTTTCAGTTTGGTCTCGTCTCCTTCCAAAAAATATTCATATTGAAAGTCGACTATGGCGCGCATGGTTTTTAACAATGTGAGCTGACGCTGGCGAATCGCATCGATAAACCAACGGGCAGAATCAAGTTTTTGCTTAACAAAGGCTACCGCCTCGCGTAGTTTTTTATCTTTCTTGTCGCTCTTTTCGTAGGCGTGAAACATCTCGTTGTACGAGCGGCTTATCCGCAGTTCGGGAGCATTGCGTGAATTGAGCGAAAGCTCAAGCTTGCCATTATTATTGATTAGAATAAAATCAGGGATAACATACTGATTTTTAACCATGCCAGAAGTAACTTCTCCACCCGGTTTGGGGTTAAGTCGCACGATCAGTTCTATAGCATCTTTGATGTAATCCTCATCGTCTAAGTCAAGCTTCTTTTGAATGCGCGGGTAGTGCTTTCTGGTAAATTCCTCGTAGCACTCATTCAGGATTCGTTTAGCTACAATGACATCTACATCTTGCCCATCGTCCATCCGTTCGAGTTGCAAGAGTAAACATTCCTGCAGATTACGCGCAGCAATTCCGGACGGATCAAAGGATTGAATTTTCCGAAGTATCGACTCCACTTCCTCCAGATTGGTTTCTATGCCCTGTGAAAATGCAAGATCATTAACAATCGAGTCCAACTCCCTGCGGATGTAGCCGTCTCCCTCAATGCTTCCTACCAACTGCTTTCCAATAGTATAATCCTTTTCATTCAACCCCAGAAATCCCAATTGGGTCATTAAGGTATCATGCAAGGAAGTGGAGGTAGCTACAGGCGATTCTCGCTCATCATCTTCATCGCCATCATTGTAGGTCTTGTAACTGCCATAATCATCATCGCGCAGGTAATCGTTGATGTCAATTTCGTCATTGGGATTGACCTCTTCGGTAGGTGCATCTCCATCCGGTAACTCTTCCGTAGGCAATTCATCGGGCAGGTTATCATCCAGCACCCGGTCATCGTCTTCTCCCTGCTCCAATACGGGGTTTATTTCCAACTCCTCCTCAATCCGGTTTTCGAGCTCTGCAGTAGGCACTTGCAATAGCTTGATAAACTGAATCTGCTGAGGAGACAGTTTTTGCTGAAGTGATTGATTTAGTCCTAAACGCTGCATAATCAGCTTGCAAGTTATCAATTCGACAGATGATGTGAAATAGTTATCTAGTTATTAGTTACCTGAGATGACAGGAGGTTTGAGGGAGGAGAATCTTTCGTTTTTATTGCTTCTGATCTCCATTTCTCTTTGATTAAAAAATCAAAATGCCTTGTTTTGCGATCCGTCACACTTTCAAAGTGTTACCTTTCAAAAATTGAAGCAAATGAAGAGAACTCGAATCAAAGAATTACTGGCTATGACCCCACAGGGGCAGCAGGTAAAAGTACAAGGCTGGGTGCGCACCTTTCGCAACAATCAGTTTATTGCCATCAACGATGGCTCGTGCATACACAACGTGCAGGCTGTTGTAGCCCTTGACTCACTGGACGAAACTACTTTGAAGCGCATTACAACCGGCTCATGTCTTTCTGTGATTGGCGAACTTATCCCCTCGCTGGGAAAAGGGCAAGCATCAGAGGTTAAGGTAACCGAATTAGAAATTCTTGGCGACACGGATGCTGAAAAGTATCCTTTGCAACTAAAGAATAAACCAAGTCTGGAATATTTGAGAGGTATCGCGCATCTTCGCCCTCGCACTAATACCATCAGCGCGGTGATGCGGATGCGCCATGCCATGGCCTTTGCCATTCATCAGTTTTTTAATGATCGTGGGTTTAAATATGTTCACACACCTATCATCACTGGCTCCGATGCCGAGGGTGCGGGAGATATGTTTCGGGTGACTACACTGGACATTAACCAGCCTCCTCGCAGCGAAGATGGACACATCAATCACAAAGAAGACTTCTTTGGTAAAGAAACCAACCTGACGGTATCGGGTCAGTTGGAAGGAGAAACTTATGCGATGGCTTTGGGTGAGATCTATACATTTGGCCCCACCTTCCGTGCCGAAAACTCAAATACCACACGCCACCTGGCAGAGTTTTGGATGATTGAGCCGGAAATGGCTTTCTACGATATTGAAGATAACATGCAGCTGGCCACCGATATGCTTCAATATTTGGTGAAGTATGCGCTTACCAACTGCGCTGATGACCTGGAGTTTCTGAACAAACGGGCGCAGGAAGAAGATGCTGCCAAGCCGCAAGATCAGCGCAACGAACTCAGTTTGCTAGAGCGTTTGAAGTTTGTGGTTGAAAATGATTTTCAACGACTTACGTATACCGAAGCGATCGACATCCTGCGAAACTCTACTCCCAATAAGAAAAAGAAGTTTCAATATCTCATTGATCAATGGGGTGCCGATTTGCAATCGGAACACGAGCGCTATTTGGTAGAAAAGCATTTTAAGAAGCCAGTGATTCTGTACAACTACCCGAAAGAAATCAAATCGTTCTACATGCGCCAAAATGAGGATGGCAAAACGGTAGCGGCTATGGATGTGCTTTTCCCGGGCATTGGCGAAATCATTGGCGGCTCGCAACGCGAGGAGCGGTATGAAAATCTGGCAAAACGCGTGCAAGAATTGAACCTTCCTGAAAAAGATTTGTGGTGGTACATGGAATTACGCAAGTTTGGAACAGCACCTCACAGCGGTTTTGGACTCGGCTTCGAGCGATTGATGCTGTTCGTAACGGGCATGACCAACATTCGTGATGTCATTCCGTTTCCACGCTTCCCAAAAAGCGCTGAATTCTAATCAGAGAAGGTCGGCCAGTAGAACTATTTTCTTTTAATGGCTAATAATGGGATAGAGCCTAGGTAAGCCAATGTGCGTGTTACGCTTTTCGCGAATAGTTTCTCTTCCAAACTAAGCTTGTGTGTAAACGTAGTCAACAGATCGGCATTGGTTAACTTGATATAATTGTCAATTGCCTTTGGAATATCATCTTCCAAAATCAGTTTGAAATCTAACTTCTTATAATTAACCTTCTTGATGATTTCTTCTACTTGCGCCTTGGCAGCCTCCACCTTTTTGTCGATGCTGGGAGTAACATGAATCATGTGAACACTGGATCCGTAAATCTGCGCAAACTCCACAATCATGTCGAGTTCTTTCTGTGTGTCTTTTAAATCAGAAGCATAGACAATATGCTCCAGGTTTTTATACTTGGCAAATTCCGGAATGGCCATCACCGGCACATTGCAATCATCAATGACTGATACCGTAGTTCCTCCCAATCGCACTTTCTTCAACGCACTGGCACCACGCGAGCCCATCACCACAATGTTGGTTCTGTTTTTGTCGGTATAGCGCTTTACCATCTCTGCTACAGTGTGGGCACGAATGGCTTTAAACTCAATTTTGTAATTACCTTTTATCTCTTTGCGCAGTTCCTCAATCATTGCCTTTCCCTCCTCTTCGGCCACCTGTACCATTGTTTTCTCAATTTGTTTCATCCGCAGGTTGGTCTTCTGCACGCCATCAAAACGAATGATGTTGAGGATGGTAAACTCCGCCTGAACCGGTGCTGCCATCTGAATGGCAAACTTGATTGCGATTTTGGATAATTCAGAAAAATCGGTGAGCAAAACGAGCTTGGGTGTTGCCATAGGTAAAAGGAATAATTCAAAAATAAACCTTTGGCGGGCAGTATAAAAGCGATTAAGGATGTAAATTTCCAGTCTATATCAACCGATTTAACCATGCAAAAATCATTGCTCTTCCTGGCGGGAATTTTTCTCGTAGCCAACCTATCGGCACAGGTTAGTTCCACACGCATCCAAAAACACATCCAAATTTTATCCAGCGATTCGTTGGAAGGCAGAGGCACCGGCACAGCTGGAGAAAAACTAGCGTTGCATTACATTCAATCCCAATGGAAAGAAATGGGTGTATTGCCCAGAGGAGATGGCAAGGGTTATAGCCAAAAATTTACTTTTAAATCGGGAGTGCATGGCACTGGAGCGGAAGGCACTGCTTACAATGTTGTTGGATACATCGATAACAAAGCACCCAATACGGTGGTGATCGGAGCACACTACGATCACCTTGGCTTAGGAAATCAGGGCAGTTCGTTGGATGCCAACCCGCAAAATAAAATCCACAACGGAGCCGATGACAATGCTTCGGGGGTAGCCGGTGTATTAGAATTGGCTCGGTACTTCCAAACCAACAAAGTAAAAGAATCCACCAACTTTTTATTCATCTGCTTTAGTGGCGAAGAATTAGGCTTGTATGGATCCAAGTTTTTCACCGAGCAACCCACCATTCCTTTGGATAAATTCACCTAGATGGTCAATAGGGACATGGTAGGTCGCTTAGATCCTGCCACAAAAAGTCTGGCGGTAAGCGGCACGGGCACCAGCCCTGTGTGGGAACCACTGCTCAAAAGTTTATCCAGCGATCACTTAAAAATCAAAACCGACTCTGCTGGCGTGGGCCCATCCGATCATACGTCATTTTATCTGAAGAATATTCCGGTTCTCCACTTCTTCACGGGTTCGCACAGCGACTATCACAAGCCTTCAGATGATGTTGAGAAAATCAATGTAGATGGCGAAAAAGAAATTCTCGATTTGATTATTCAGCTAACCGAAAAACTAAACGGTCAACCCAAGTTGGCCTTCCTCACAACAAAAAATAAATCCATGAGTTCAGCCCGATCTTTTAAAGTAACGATGGGCGTTATGCCAAGCTATACTTCCAATGAAGAAGGTTTAAAAGTAGATGGCGTCAGCGAAGGTAAGCCTGCCCAAAAAGCCGGCATCCTGACCGGAGATGTGATTGTTCAGATTGGCGATTACACCATCAAAGACATCCAGGCTTATATGGATTCGCTTACCAAATTTGAAAAAGGACAAACCGTGCCGGTGAAAGTGAAACGAGGTGGAGAAACCGTAACCGTTCAGGTAACTTTCTAAAATTCGTATTCTTCATAACTAAACCTATCCCCTTATGAAATGGACCGGAAGAAGACAAAGCTCGAATGTAGATGACCAGCGCGGCAGCAGTGGTGGCGGAGGTGGTTTACCTGGCGGCTTGCTAAGCAAAGGAGGCTTGGGCACGATTGTAGTTGTTTTGCTGATCAGTTGGCTGACAGGAGTGAATCCGCTTTCATTGCTTCAGCAAACCAATATTGATTCGGGACCTACTCAATCTGTCACATTAGCACCAAACCCCGAAGAAGAAGAACTCAAAAGTTTTGTGTCGGTGGTGTTAGCCTCAACGGAAGACGTGTGGCAAGCGCAACTTCCCGGCTATCGATTTCCGGTGTTGGAATTATTTCGAGGCCAAACCCAATCCGGTTGCGGATCAGCTACTTCGGCATCAGGGCCATTTTATTGCAGTGCCGATGAACGGGTATACATCGACCTGAGTTTCTATGAAGAATTAAAAAATCAACTCAACGCTCCGGGCGATTTCGCGCAAGCGTATGTGATTGCACATGAAGTGGGACATCACATTCAACACCTGCGAGGCATTACCGATAAAGTGCATGCCATGCGGGATAAACTAAGCGATGAAGAATACAACAAACTTTCTGTAAAGTTGGAACTGCAAGCTGATTTCCTGGCGGGAATGTGGGCACACTATGCGAAAGACAATCGCGATTTTATTGAAGAAGGCGATATTGAAGAAGCATTGAATGCGGCAGCCGCCATTGGTGACGATCGACTGCAAAAGAAATTTCAGGGAACTGTAGTGCCTGATTCGTTTACACATGGCACTTCGGAGCAACGTGTGCGATGGTTTTTGAAAGGTTTTAAAACCGGAGACATGGCGCAAGGCGATACTTTTTCTACCGATAACTTATAACAGCCCGAACGAACTTTGAATTCCAACTTTTGATTCTAAAAATCTCCTTCTATTTTTGCTCACCAAACTGATTTAAACAACTATGGGACGCGTATTTGAGAAAAGAAAACACACCATGTTTGCCCGCTTTGACAGGATGGCGAAAGCATTTACGCGCATCGGCAAAGACATTGCGATGGCGGTGAAAAACGGTGGCCCTAATCCCGATAACAACCCGAAGCTAAGGATGGCTATCCGCAATGCGAAGGGCGTAAATATGCCGAAGGATCGAGTAGAAGCTGCGATAAAACGTGCTTCATCCAAGGAAGAAAAAGACTTTCAAGAGATTGTTTACGAGGGCTACGCTCCACACGGTGTGCCTGTGTTGGTAGAGTGCGCTACCGACAATCCTACTCGTACCGTTGCGAACATTCGGCTTCAGTTTTCAAAAAATGATGGCAGCATGGGAAATTCGGGTTCGGTGTCATTCATGTTTGAACGTAAAGGTGTTTTCAAATTTGAACCATCCAAACTTAATTTAGATGAACTAGAATTGGATCTGATTGATGCCGGTGCCGAAGACATTCAACGCGATGCGGAGGAAACCATCATCTACACGAAGTTTGCCGAGTTTGGACACATGGTGAAGTTTTTAGAATCCAAAAAACTGGAAGCCAAAAGCTCGGAGTTGCAATACATTCCCAACACCACTAAAGAACTAGGCGAAGCCGAACAAGATGAAGTGCTGAAATGTATTGAAGCGCTGGAAGCGGACGATGACGTGCAAAACGTGTATCACAATCTGGCGTAAGCTAAATCATTTCGGGTGCGCCAGTTTCACCTGATTTCCCTCACGGGTCAGGTTATCATCTACCATGCGGTTGTTGTAATGCTGTATAAAAGCCTTCAGCTTCGTTTCCATAGTGCTCACCGTATCCGGCAGCGTTGGAAGTAAATTACTTTTTAAAAACACATCCGCCTTAAAGTCATACAAAGCAGTGGACTTACTTCCATCAAATTGAAGTAAGTAATTGCCTTGGAAAAATTGGTACTGATTATTCAGGTAGGTAAATGCAAACGGCACTTCGTGTGGATTGAAAATATCTCGTCCAAACGACACATACGGACGATCATACCCAAGTTGCGAAAGCACTGTAGGCATAATATCCACCTGTTGAATAAGTTGATTTTGAAATGAACCTTTGGATTCGCTTGGCTCATAAAAAATAATGGGGATCGAAAAATAACCCCACGCGGTGTTGTATTCCGGGTGCACAATTTCCGCAGAAGCGTGATCGGCTGTCAATACAAACAACGTGTTTTTAAACCATGGCATCTTGGAAGCTGTGGCAAAAAACCTTTTCAAT
This sequence comes from Flammeovirgaceae bacterium, assembly GCA_021300095.1. Classification (GTDB taxonomy): domain Bacteria; phylum Bacteroidota; class Bacteroidia; order Cytophagales; family Cyclobacteriaceae; genus ELB16-189. Next base: position 38,496 of record JAJTHV010000212.1, read on the forward strand.
GACATATCGGTGTATTCAATCGTTCGGTGTACCAGGCGCGGGCCGCCTTTAAATGTGTGTTCATATTCTTCCGGCAATTGGTAGGGATGATGGGATGAAAGCGTAAAAAGATTCGCATAAAACGGTTGCTGAAACGTGTTCATCTTCTGGGCGAAGTATTGCATGAATTTCTCATCCCAGATTCCCCAGATGCCGTCAAAATCTTCGTTGTGGTTGTATTCATCTTTTCCGAAATAATCATTAAACCCACTTTGTCGGGCAAAAGCATCAAAGCCCATCGATCCGTTGGGCGCACCATGGAAAAACGCACTGTAGTATCCCTTCTCACGCAATAAATTCGGCAGGCTGTTGATTGTATTACCCGAAAAATGCGAAAGCACGAAAGGCACTTCAATGGATGGAATACTCGCAATCACCGAAGGCATGGCATCGATCGACTTGCGACCGTTGGCCATGGAATATTGAAAAGCATGACTGACACCGATCAATGAATCTAAAAAAGGTGTGTAGCCCGGATGATTTTTTTTATCCGGATGATAAGCTCCAACAAACTCCTTCGAGAAACTTTCCAAAATAATGACAACCACATTCTTTTTGTTGAATTGGCGTGTGGTATCCGGGAAACGAAGGGGTGAGAAAACTTTATTTAAATCCTCCTCATTCGCAAAGTAATTGACTTTCTGAATAACGTTTGCTTTGGCTGTTCGCATCAATGCAAATGGGGTGTTCAACACCAAATTGACATCTTTCGGTTCGGTGGCATACGCTGCGGCATTGCTAAGTGTGATGGGCCGGGTGCTTTCGCGAAAGCCCCCTCGGGCGCCACCGATGAAAAGCCCAATGGAAAGTAAAAAACCGATCAGTCCAAACCCATAGAATGCCACTGGCTTTTTTAGTTGGGGGCCTTCATAGCGTATCAGCTTGCGTGAACCTGTAACCAACAGCGCTATCAAGGCGACAAAAAACAGAAATACATACCAGTAATCGATTATGAACTGAAAAAACAAAGCACCGAGATTTGTCTCGTTCTCAAATTGGTTGAGCACGCTTAACGTGGTTCTTCGCAACGTAAATCGATAATAGATAATGTCAGCGGAGTTGACGGCCATCGCAATTGCGTTCGAGATGACAAAAACCCAAAACAGCAGTTTTCGATAAGCCGGCTTGAAGCGGATCATCAAAGGTGTAATCATCAAAAGAATGAATAGGGAGTTGGAATACAGCATAGCTGCCAAATCAAAACGCAAGCCCCCCCCCATAATCAATAGCATCCTGTGCCACGTCATGTCAGGGAAAAAAGCAGTGTTGAACAAGAAAAAGGCAATCCGGCTAACGGAATACAACAGCATGACCAAGCCCAGACTCAAAATCAGGGACGCGTATATATTTCCCCTCAGCCTCAGATCGTTCTTATTTTCAGTAAAAAATCCCATCATGTGCCTCAAAATAAGCTATTCAAAATGTAAAGACCATGTGTATTTGATTAATTGTCTTAGTTTTGTCAGTTGTGAAAACCAACTGACCACCTTTATCAAGGTGTTAGGTTGATTAGATCCACTAAACAAAATCCCCACGATGCGAGTCGTTGTCGCTGTTATTCTTATTTTTCTTTCCGCTGGCCATAGTTGGAGCCAGAATGTAGAGTCATTTGGTATCATTGTCGGGCTTAATTCGCCCATCACCATCGATGAAGGTCTTCAAAAAGATCCTCGGTATTTCGGGCAGTTCACTTTGCGCGCCTCCCCGATCGGGTTTTCGTATGGACTTGATAAACTTGGCTACGGTTATCTGATTACACCTACTTATCTTCAAATCGGTCAGAAATACATTATTAAAAATACCATTGGTGGTGAGGTGGGCACACGGGATATTCAAATGGACTATATCAGCGTGCCGATTGCCCTCAAATTGCACATCAACGATTTAGCGTTTTTCAGGCTCAGTGCGGTAGCTGCCCTCAACTTTAACTATCTCATCAGTGGCCGAGAATTGATTACACACTCTTCATCCAAAGTACGGTTTCCTTCGGGAGTAAGTGTTCCTATTACACCGGGTTATATCGTTGCCTATGATGGTGTTTTTATTCCATCAGTTGATCAACAAGAATATGTATCAACCGATAAATTCAATGCTTTTCAGCTTTTTGCCGGAGTAGGGCTGCACTCTGATTTTGATCTGAATGACAATTGGAGTTTAAACTTTGATGGCCGAGTAAACTTTGGCATTTTCGATCCGCGCCAATCGAGTTATTTGGATCAATTGAAAAAGCCCAGTGGAACACCCGATATCAATAATCTACCGGGAGCACCCGATTTATCCGGACAAAGACGTGAAGTTTATCTCTCGGTTAATTTTGGGTTGAGCTATATCATCCAAAGTACCGCGAAGCAAAAAGTAAAGAAAACTACTATTAAAGATCGAGGCGGTAACAAGGGCATGCCCAAACCTCGCAACAAAAAATCCCGATAAAAAAACCGGGACTTTAAAAAAGTGAATGATCGTATTACTGATTAGCCGATTAGGAACAAAGCCCTCTTCATTGCTTCCGCATGACTCTGTCCGTTTTTAATATTGCTTTGAATTGTTTCCACCAATTCTTTCACATTTTCTTTTTTGTAGCCGAATTTGATAGCAAAAATATGCGACAGTTTCATTTCCTCCTGATGAATAGACTGGTCGATGCTCATCATGTGTACTAAATCATATAGCTGATCAAATTTTTCTTTTGAATCGGCAGGCACTTCAAAAACAACGTCAGTAGGATTGCTTTTTATTTCCTTTAATTGGCTTTCTGAAATGTTATTGCGCTTCGCAATAGATTTGAGCAGGTCGTATTCGGCTGAATCAAAGTTGCCATCAACAGCCGCCATCTCAATCAGGTTTTTCATGTGACTGCGAGCCGTGGACTTTCCTTGTTTAAATACGCCTAGAATATCGGTGAATTTCATGGTCAGGGAGTTTGGGTGTATAAGTTTCAAGCTAAGCTGAAAAACTTAAAAAGTCAATGACAACTACCTATTTAATTATTGAGATTCATCGAATTTTAAGAGAGCCAAATTGATCCAATAATTGCAATTGATTCTGTGCTCTAGTTAAATTGTGATGCTCATATCGTGCACCATAATAACAATCATCATTGAAATAATCGGTTAAGAATCGCAAAGCTTGCATGTAAATCAAAAACTGGCCCGCAAAGAAAAAGGCGGTGTTTTCCTCTTTTGAAAGTTCATCTTTCATCGCATCCGAATAGCCTTGCACTATGGCATGATAATAATCCGGTCGGACTTCAATTTTTGTAAAATCTTTTTCCTCTTCGTTGGCTGGAGCTAAATAGGTGCGCATCATATCGCCCACATCGCTGAAGAAATAGCCGGGCATGACTGTATCGAGGTCAATGACACAAATTCCTTTGTCACTACCGTCAAAAAGTACATTGCTGATTTTGGTATCGTGATGGGTGACACGTAATTTAAATGCCGGATTGTGGATAATGCTAATGTATTGATCGACCAGAAAATGATAACGCTCGATTTCTTTTATTTCTTTGGCACAAGATTGTATGCGTTGCGTGTTTCCATTTTGCAATGAATCGAGAAATTGTTTGTACCTGAATTTCAAGTTATGAAAATCGGGAATGGTGGTTTGAAGTTGTGATGCGTTGAATTTTGAAAACGCTTGAGTGAATTGACCAAATTGAAAGGCGGCTTCATACGCTTGCGCGGATGTTTCTACTACGTGAATGGTTTTGGAGTTCTTTACAAATGGCGTTAACCGAAAGTAGCCATCGGCTTCACGGACTAACTCCGCACCTTTTATTGTTTTGATTGGGGCAATTAACTGATAATTTGAATTAGAGGAATTTAAATGATCAGCGAGTAATCGAATATTGTCAGCAATTCTCTGTGGATCACTAAAAACATGATGATTGATACGCTGCAGAATAAAACTCTCGCCACTGGCTTCGACTTTCCATGTTTGGTTGATGAGTCCACCGGATAATAATTCCAGTGTCGCATTTTCAAAGGGTGAGCCGTAGTGAAGGAGAATATTCTTCATAGAAATAAAGAAAGCCTTGCGAATATTTTATTGCACGCAAAGGCGCTAATAGAGCATTTCGAATTTACATTCAAAAAAACTCGTTTGCGGACTTTGCGTGCGTCAAATTACAACACCACGTTTACAATTCTTCCCGGCACCACAATCATCTTCTTCGGTGGTTTGCCTTCCGTCCATTTTTGCACAATATCGGAAGCCAACACAATTCGCTCGATGTCTTCTTTCGGCATATCTACAGCAAATTCCATTTCGGCACGAACTTTACCGTTAATAGAAATTGGGTAAGTAAATGTGCTTTCTACCAAATATTGCTCATCATATTTAGGGAACGAAGCGGTGAGAATACTTTCGGTGTGTCCCAGTTTTTCCCAAAGCTCTTCGGCAATGTGTGGAGCAAATGGCGAAATGGCGATGATCAATGGTTCTGCGATGGAGCGTTTGTTGCACTTGAGTGAACTCAATTCATTGACACATATCATAAACTCGCTCACAGAAGTATTGAAAGAGAAATTCTCAATGTCTTGCTCTACCTTCTTGATGGTTTTGTGCAACACTTTCAATTCTTCGCGAGAAGGCGCTACATCACTTACTTTAAAGTTGCCGGCCTGATCGTGAACCAAGTTCCACACTCTACGCAAGAATTTATAAACGCCATCAATTCCTTGTGTACTCCACGGCTTCGATGCTTCCAACGGACCTAGGAACATCTCATACATGCGTAGCGTATCTGCTCCGTAGTTGTCAATGATTTGATCTGGATTGACCACGTTGAAATACGACTTGCTCATTTTTTCAATGGCTGACCCGCAAATGTATTTGCCATCTTCAAGAATGAATTCTGCATCTTCAAACTCAGGTTTCCATTTTCTTAATGCGATAATGTCGAGTTCGAGACCGTTTACTAATTTGATATCGATATGAAGAGGTTGTGGTGCAAACATTGAAATTTGAACACTATTCCAACCTGATTTCTTAAGAAACGACTTTTTAACTTGTTCAATAGTTTCCAAATCTGCTGCCGTCTCTTTACCTGATGCAAATCGTTCAACAACATTGTAAGAAGCTAGTACTGGAATAGTAGCTTTTTTCACATCACCCATTTTCAAATCATCAGGGGCATTCTCTAAAGTTGCAGCTATTGTACATCTATACACAAA
>JAJTHV010000369.1 GCA_021300095.1 Flammeovirgaceae bacterium
CACCGGTACGTTTGCTGAGCGTGTTAAATTCAAATCCTATATTATCTTTTTGGTTCTCTTCTGCCTTTTCATCTACGCGCCCTTGGCGCACATGACGTGGCATCCAGACGGTTTCTTCTTTAAGCTCGGCTTATTGGATTTTGCAGGAGGAACTGTGGTACACATGTCCGCAGGTTTTGCTGCACTGGTAGCTTCTATTTATTTAAGAGATAAAACGGTAGCGAAAAAAGCAATTGCGCCTGCCAACATTCCATTTGTATTGTTGGGCACTGGTTTGTTGTGGTTCGGATGGTTTGGTTTCAATGCCGGTAGCGCGTTGAGTGCCGGTGCGTTGGCTGCTTCTGCTTTTGCTACTACGAATACTGCTTCTGCTGCTGCAGGTTTGTGCTGGGTTTTATTTGATGCAGTGCGCGGAAAGAAACCTTCGGCTCTCGGCTTTTGTATTGGTGCCGTAGTAGGGTTAGTAGCGATTACACCTGCTGCCGGTTTCGTAACCATTCCTTCCAGTTTATTCATCGGAACTGTTGCCAGCTTAATTAGCAATGTGGTGGTGCATTGGAAATCGAAAACTTCTTTGGAAGATACATTGGATGTATTCCCTTGCCACGGTGTGGGTGGTGCAGTAGGTATGCTAATGACTGGTTTATTGGCAAACACCGCTGTGAATGCAGCGAATACTACCGGCAACGGATTATTGTTTGGCGAATTTAACCTGATCAAAATTCACTTGATTGGTTTGGTATTGGCCATCGCGTTTATCGTGGTAGGCTCATTCATCATCTTAAAAATTACCGATTTGCTTTCTCCGATGACGATCAGCAGTGAAGAGAAGAAAATTGGTTCTGATTTAAGTCAGCATGGCGAGCGTCTGCAAAACTACGACATGGAACCCATGCGCGAGGCCGTTTAAAAATCACTAAAGCGCCCCGGGGGGAGGTGAGATTCCCCACCGGAGGCTCTAGCTTATTGTTCATTAAAACACATTCAAAATTATGAAAAAAATTCTATCTGGTTTTCTATGCATATCCCTATCTAGCATTTTCACTAACACGGCCCTTGCGCAAGGTGAGTTAACAGCCTCGATCGCTAAGCCGATGGTAGTTTCAACCGATGAGAAAATTATAACGGCAGGCGAAACAAAAGCTGCGGCCGAAGAAGAAAAACCCGAAGACAAAGGGAAATTTACTTATTCCGGATACTTTGACACGTACTATTTTGCTAACTTAAATTCACCTTCTTCCAGAAACAATCTAGGGGCTTCGGGGGTTAGCCGTGGATTTGACCGCTATGCTGGGCAGTTTCAGCTTGGTATGTTTTTAAACCGCATGAGCTATGCTTATAAAAACACTGAAGTAGTGGCTGAGATTGGCTTTGGCCCGAACGTAGAATACGGTAGCTATGGCAGTGACTTCCGATACAAATGGGGTACTGTGATTGCGAATAACACGTACTCTGCGTTGATGATCAAGCAGGCTTATATCAATTACAAGCCCACTGAAAAATTAACGCTGACGATGGGACAGTTCGGAACACACATTGGTTATGAAATGATCGATGCGCCACTCAACTTCCACTACTCCATCAACAACACGTTCAATGCGGGGATCCCTTTCTATCATATGGGGTTAAAAGCATCCTATGCCTTTAGCGACAAAGTTACGTTGATGGGTGGTGTGGTGAATGGAACCGATAACGTGAACTACAACAACCGTGGGAAAAGTTTTATCGGTCAGTTGATGGTAACGCCTGCCAAAGGGTTGACCGTTTATTTGAACACAATACAAGGGAACGAAGGCAATGCGCGTGCGAATGGTAAGGACACTACTTCTTATTTTGGCGTGCTGGATTTAGTCGCTACGTATCAGGCAACCGATCGTTTATTGTTAGCTATTTGGGCCATGCATGGTTCGGCTAGTGGTGAATTTCAAGGAGGTACTTATTTTACAGAAACGAAGAATTGGTCAGGTGCCAATTTATATGTGTCGTATAAGTTTACCGATATCTTCTCCCTCGGTACTCGCATCGAATATTTTGATAACAAATCTGGAGCGCGTGGTTTGCTCACTAATGGAAAAGGAACCGATGTGAGCACGTATACGTTGACGGGAAGTTTCGCTTTAGCCGATGGCAAGCTCACGCTGAAGCCGGAATTCCGCTTGGATAATTTCCAGAAAATGACGGGGCCGCTGGGTGAAAATGAACCTCAGCAGTTTCAAGATTCAGATGGAAATTTTTCGAAAAACACCCAATCTACTTTAGGTATGGCGGTGATTTATAAATTCTAAAAAGTAGAATCAATTTTATAAGAACGCCTGATTACGTAGTAGTCAGGCGTTTTATTTTTCTACCAGCTTTCGCTGAAAGATGTTGTCCCACGCGGTAAGAGATGGTTTCGGCTTAAGGTTGATATCTACTAATCCAAGGGATGCGAAGTAGCGAATGGAAGGATCTACATTGGCTGGAATTTTTGTCAAATCAATGTCTGTAAAGGGCAATTGAAACCACGCGATACAGGGAGCCGCATCCAACAGTTGGCCATGACGTGTAATGTATTTTTGTTGCTCTTCCAGACTACCTTGAATCGTTTTTTGATTAGGGCCTTCGAATGATACAGAAGTCCAACCTCCTTCGGTAATCATGATATTGAACGATTTCCCTTGTACCAACCTGGAGTAGTAATCGATAGGAATTTCATCCGGGTTAGTGAAATCAAAATAAGGATAAGAAGAAACACCCAGTTCTTGGATAAACGGAAAGTCAACGAAATCTTGTTGAATGCCAACATACGTTCCATTGCCTAGCAGTTTTCCCCAAGCTAGATCGGCTTGTACACTCACACTTAATTTTACAGTCGGGTCGATCGCGCGCACATCTGCAACCGCATCATTGGCCGCTTTTTTTACACCATTATAGATAGAAGAAGGAGCGGCAACACGAATCAAATTCGTCTCAAGAGCTAATCCCAAATGATCGGGACGTAGCATACTATCCATCACCACCACAAACCTGCGATACAATTTTTGCATCTCCGGCTGTGCGATGCTTTTGCCTACCGCGACAAGTGCATTGGCATCGGAAGTGCGATTCAATCCGTTTTGCGGATCGATGTAAATCCATAACTTAAACTTTTTGGTGCGATAGTATTCCACCAAGCCCACATAATTATTTTTTACGTACTGCTGCGGTGTTTTGCCTGCCAATAAACTATCCCACGGCACTTCTGTAGTAATCATGGCGGCATCAGCACGGGTGCTCCAGAGCGCTATGGTTTGAAGCACCAAATTAAAATCATCGTAGCGGGGCGCAGAGTTTTGAAACCCCATGTAATACGTTCGTGTTTTCGCAGAAGGCGTATCTTCTTTACAGGAAAAAAATAAGCACAGATGACTGATGAGCAAGATAGAGGTAAATACTTGTACGGCTCGCAAGAAATTTATTTGCGTACACCCCATGAGGTTCTTGCATGAAGATATTCGTAAAGGCCATTTCATGAGTATAAAAATACGATTTTGTGCGTCATGGGTCTATATGCGAATTTGGGTAATTCATTTTTAGGATCGGTTAACCGAAAGGAAATGTATTGTTAAATAATCTTAGATTCACGCATTGTTCGGTGGTGAAATAAAATGACCAGCCATACATCTTTTATTTTCTAGTAACTTGCGGCACTAAATTCCTTAATGTGTCGATCGGTATCTTGATTGTTTGCATCGCAGCTTTTGCAGCCGGATTTATTGATGCCATCGTAGGTGGTGGTGGGTTAGTGCAAACACCCGTTTTGTTTATGACGTTTCCGAATTATTCGGTAGCCACTTTGTTGGGCACTACAAAGCTGCCTTCGTTTCTGGGTACTTCGGTTTCATTGTATCAATATGCCAAGCGTGTTACTATTCAATGGAAGCTAGTGGGATTTATTGCTGGTGCCGCCTTTTGTGCCGCTATGTTTGGCTCGTATTTGGTGAGCACCATCAGCAACCAAACATTTAAACCCATTATTTTAGTCGCGCTGATCATCGTTGCCATTTATACGTACTCCAAAAAGAATTTCGGGCAGCACGAAGAAAAAGATTTACCATTCGGCTGGGCGCTAGCGCGTGGAATAGTTAGTGGTTTGGTGATTGGCTTTTACGATGGCTTCATCGGCCCCGGTACCGGTAGCTTTTTAGTACTCATGTTTATCAGTTTGCTGGGTCACGATTTTATGCATGCAAGTGCACACGCTAAAACCGTTAATCTGGCTACGAACATGGCTTCCATTATTTACTTTGCCAGCACCGGAAATATTTTATTTGAGTTGGCCATACCGATGGCCGTGTGTAACATGGCCGGAGGATTTGTAGGCACACGCTTTGCCTTGTTGCGCGGGAATCAATTCATTTGCATTTTCTTTTTATGCGTAGTGTGCGCTACTATTTTACGCTTCGGCTACGATGTGTTTTTTAAATAAGATCACTTTTTATAATATGATTATTCTTTACTTTTGATCGGATATGAATCGGATCGATCGACTTACCGCTATTTTAGTTCAATTGCAATCCAAGAGGATTGTAAAGGCCGAGGAAATTGCCGAGCGTTTTCAAATCAGTGTGCGCACCGTTTATCGCGATGTGAAAGCGTTGATGGAAGCAGGTGTGCCCATCGGATCGGAAGCAGGTACGGGCTACTTTATTGTAGATGGATATCACCTTCCTCCGGTCATGTTTACCGAAAATGAAGCGAGCGCCATGATGATGGCAGGGAAGTTAGTGGAGCGCATGACGGATCGTTCGGTGCAATCGGCCTTTGAAGGAGCCCTTTTTAAAATCAAATCGGTTTTGAACGAAGCTCAAAAAGATCATTTAGAAAGTTTACAGGATCATATCGAAGTGATGAAGCCGCGTGTCACACTTCCGGCACAAGCAGGTAATTTTTTAACAGACTTGCAGAAAGCTGTGGTGGGCAAGCAGGTCATCTTCCTTCATTATTTCAGCAATCATCAAAATGAACTGACCGAGCGTGAGGTTGAGCCGATTGGTTTGTTTTATTACAGTGCGGCCTGGCATCTCATTGCGTGGTGCCGCTTGCGCAATGGCTTCCGCGATTTTCGCTGCGATCGCATCAAAGAATTGAGGTCGACAGGAGAAGTTTTTCAGCCCCGCAGCATTTCTACCATGCAAGAGTATTTCAACAGCTTGCAGCAGGCGAATGTAGAAATGAAATCGGCCATCGTTCTATTTGATCGCAAAGAAGCCCACTACGTTCAAAATTCGCGACATTATTTTGGGTTTGTTTCAGAGGAGGATGCAGATGGACAGATACGTATGCATTTTCTCACAGCCGATCTTAATATGATGGCTCGCTGGCTTCTTTCGTACGGTCGGGGCGTGGAAATTGAAAAACCCGAAGAACTGAAGGAAACCATTCAACAACTGGTGGAGGAACTGCAAGAGCATTATTTGAAGTTCGAGACCAGATAGAATGTTACCTAGCGTAAATGCAGTATTACAAAAACTACTACCGTGAGAAGTATTGAACCCGGTATTCCGAAAATGTTTGCGATTTCCCAAATCCGATACCTCATTAATGCATTTCTCATTTTCTTATTGATTTTTGGGTCATATAGGTAATAATCGGTAACCTCGATTGCTGTAACCCATGTTTTTTTGTTTAGCGGATTGGGCGATAAATTATTTCTGCCTAAGAAAAAGTGGAAAAGAAGTTTGCTGGATAAAATACTAAGTACCCAGCAAACAAAAGAAATAGTAAGAAATGTGTCCATACGCCGAAGGTAAGATTTATTTTAAATGGAATGCTAGTGCATGACACCACCCTCCTGACATAGGGTTGTCACCAACCCGCAAAAAATAGTTCGATTATTTTTTTCCTGCTGACATAGGGCTGACAGCCCGCCTAGGTTGATTTGAGAAAAAATTAATCTATGGAAATCAAAATCATCCTTTTCTGGCTTCTGCTTCTCGCGATGTCGGCCCCCTCTTTCATTTTTGGCTTGGCTAAAATCATCAGCAAGAAAGATAAAGTAGAACTCTTTCAACGACTAGGTTACCCGATGTGGTTTATGAAATTAGTAGGCTTTGGTGAAGTTGCCATAACAATCGGGTTATTGTTTGAACCTACACGCATGATCGCGATTGTTCTTTCATCTATTATTTTAATCGGGGCGGTGGTATCGCATGTGCGTGCGCGCGAACCCAAAGAGGCCATGGCCCCTGCAATTGTTTTGGTTCATCTCGCGATCATCTTCGTCTTTACATTTTTTATTTAATCATAACTGAATCTCCGAGTCACTAGCCTGAAACAAAATCGTACACATAAAAAAAATAATTATGAATCAACCCACCATCAAACAAGTAAAACCCATCAATTTTTTATTTCATCGTGCCGAAGTGAAGATCAGTGATTTGATCAATAAAGTGCCGGTGGCGAAGGATCTATTCAAAGAATCCGTTCGGCTCGAGCTTCACCCGTCAGGTCCTATTCACTGGCACTACTTCGGATTTATGGGCGATGAGACGAAGCCCTTCACACTCGAAGTTTGTTTGCCGACCGCTTCCATTCCGGCAGACTACGATGGGGCATTTCATTTTAAACGCACCGAAGATTTTAAATGTGTTTCGCTTTTGCATGAAGGTGCCTGGCACGAGATTCCGAAGAGCTACGGTATCATAATGGAGTTTATGCAGCAACATCAACTGCAACCGACTGGCATTACACGCGAGTTGTATATCAACGCGGATTTTGTAAACCCGGAAGCCAATGTTACTGAAATTCAGATGGGAATAAATTGAAGCGTTGTATGCGAAAGTGGATTTTATGTTTAGGAATTGTTGCCGCACTTCTTTGTGCGATGATCTTTTCCGCTCATGCACAAAACGAATTGAAGTCTATGAAACTGAATGCTGGCTTTGTTACTTCCAATTTGAAGGAAACTAAATCGTTCTATACCGAAGTGTTGAAGATGGAAGTTGTATTTGAAAATGACTTTTATCTTTTGCTTAAAGTGAAGAACGGAACGGATCAAATTAGTTTTTTATTACCGAATCACGAAAGTCAACAGCCTTTGTTTCAGCCTCCGTTTAACGGAAAAGGGGCCTACCTGACAATTGAGGTAGATAACGTAGATGAGGTGTATGAACAATTGAAATTGAAGAAAATTCCGATAGCGATCACTTTGCGTGATGAGCCGTGGGGCGATCGACATTTTGCCATTGTGGATCCGAATGGTATTGGTATCGACATCGTAACGTATAAACCACAGAACTAACTATGGAAGTAATGGTGTTCGCTACTTCGGTGCAATCTCACGAACAAGTAAAAACACTGGCGCCAAAGATAAATTCACTCGCAGGAAAAGGCAGATGGAATTTTGCGCTGGATGATTGTGATAAAATACTCCGCATTGTTTCCGATCGCGTAAAGCCACAACAAGCGGTAGCGCTTTTGGAAAAATATGGATTTACATGCAATGAGCTCGATTGAAATTAGCATCTGATACCTAAAATAAACTTTATTAATTAAAACAAGTATACACATGGAAACGCTTACACTCAATCTTTCTTTCTTGATCAATGTCCCTGTCCAAAAAGTATGGACGGCTTTGACTGATCCTGAAATCGTAAAACAGTATTTCTTTGGAACGAAACTTCAAACTTCGTGGAAAATAGGTGACCCTATAACATTCAGTGGCGAGTGGGAGGGTAAGGAGTATATTGATAAAGGCACTGTACTACAAATTGAAACAGGTAGATTGATTGCCTATAATTACTGGAGCTCGTTTTCCGGCAAGGAAGATAAACCTGAAAACTATGCCAACATAACGTATCAGTTGGAACAGGAAGGGAATCAGACCAAGTTGACGATTCAACAAGACAGCATTGCTGATCAACAGGCATTGGCACATTCCGAACAAAATTGGAAAATGGTTGTAAATTCGATGAAAGAATTAATTGAAAAGTAAGATGTATGAAGGCTTTAAAGAAAACTGCAAGCAATGCGTCAAAGACTACCATGAAACCGGGTAAAGGAAAAACGTGGACAGATAAAGTAAATGATCCGACCAAAGAGTTTACCATAAAAAAATTGGAGAAAGATTTTGCAGATATGCCGGCCGGATCAAAAATGTTGATCGCCACGCCAAAAATAATTGATTCGTATATCCGTCACATCCCGAAAGGAAAGGGGGGCAGCTTGGCAACTATGCGAAGAGACTTGGCGAGTGAGTATGGAGCAGACTACACGTGTCCGGTTACTTCCGGAATATTTTTGCGTATTGTTTCAGAAGCAGCCCATGAGCAAATAGAAAAAGGAGTGGCCTTGAACAAGATCACTCCTTTTTGGCGGGTGATTGACAGTCAATCAAAGCTGATCAAAAAACTATCGTTTGGCGAAACCTTCGTTCAGCAGCAACGCAAGAAAGAAGGCCTTGATCTTTGATTATTCACTACGCAACGTTTGAGTAGGATTGGTACGAATGGTTTTGATGCCTTGTATCCAAATGATAGAGACAATCAGTGCCACCACACTGACTACCGTAGCGCCAAAGATCCACCACGGCATGTTGGTGCGATATGCAAACCCTTGTAGCCAATGGTCTGCAACATACCAAGCTAGTGGAATAGCAATAAGCATTGAAGCAACTAACACCAGTATGAATTCTTGCACCAGAACAGAAAGTGCTTGTAATGCCGATGCACCAAAAACTCTGCGGATGCTTATCTCTTTTGTTTTGCGTAACGTAGTGAAGGTGGCGAGTCCAATAATACCGATAATAGATATGCTTAACGCGATTACAGTGAATAGCATTGCGAGGCGAGAGGCAACTATTTCCGTTTTGTAAATTTCATCAAACGTTTCATCCTGAAACCAATATTTCATCGTGTAATCGGGCTCAAATGTTTTGTAGACATTGGTGATTGCCTGCATGGATTGCTCGGTAGCACCGGGTTGAAACGCAACATATAGTGCTGAAACTGATTCAATATGTTGACGATAAAGTATAACAGGTAACAGTGCCTCATGCAAGGAAGAGGTATGAAAGTCGTTGATGACACCAATGATGACACACGGAATCTGCCCAAACTTTAGTTCTTCACCAATGGGATTTTTAAGTCCCATTATTCTGACTGCTTCTTTCGTGACTAATACCTCAGTTCGAAGTGTGTCTGTCTTTTCGATTTGAAAATCATTTCCCTCAATAACTTTTAATCCCATAGTTTGAGGAAAGTCATAGCTGCACCCAATTGTTCTGATGGAAACACGGAGATCATCCGGTTTCCCAGGCCACGTCACTCCTGTATTAGCACCGGCAGAATTTAATGGATTGTCGTTGGCTGCACCAACACTGACGATGCTTGGGTTTTTTAGCAATTCACTTTTAAAGCTGTCAAACTTTTTTAGTAGTCTAAAAGTAGGCTCTATCCGAATCATATTGCTGCGGTTAAAGCCAAGATTTTTATTCGTGATAAACGCTAACTGCTTATACAATACACCACTGAAAACAATGATGATGATGGAAGCGCTTAACTGTACCATCAGTAGTGTCTTTCTAAAAATTTGAGACCCGGAAGATGTACTAGCGAATTGATTCTTAAGAATTCGGATAGGTTGAAAGGAAGACATCACAAACGAAGGATATAATCCGGCAAGCAGAGATATTATAACCAAAAAGCTAACGAGGTAAATTGGAATGTTGCCGCTGAGAATACTTAAACTAATAGGCTGTTCGATTAAATCGCTAAAATAAGGCAACACCAGCTGTGTTATTAGTATCGAAAGGATGAATGAAAATGAGACGAGTAGAAACGACTCAGCCATAAACTGGACAGCAATCGATGAGCGTAGCGCTCCTGTTACTTTACGAATACCAATTTCCTTAGCCCGCAATGAAGCTCTGGCGGTAGCCATATTTACCAAATTGATAACTGCCATCAGTACAACAAGTCCCCCAATAACACTAAACAAAATGATGTACTCGATTTTTCCTCCGGTATTTTTTCCCCCCTCAAACTTACTTTTCAGATGCCAGTCCGTAAGTGGATACGCTTGATAACTTACCTTTTGGGCTTTATGTGCTTCTGTTAATACGCGAATGTCATTCAATTTTTCAGTAAGCTGTTGAGCTGAAATAGAAGAATTGGATCGAATGTACATGTTGAAGAAATTTCGTGCCATCATTTGGTCATCGATGCCCCATTGTTTCTGTAGGATAGCGTAAGGCAATGCAAAATCAAATTGTAAAGATGAATGAATGGGAATATCCTTAAATACAGAAGCAACTGTAACGTCATATACATCAATCTTTATATTCTTGCCAATTGGGTTTGCATCATTAAAGAGTAAACGCGCCATTTTTTCGGATATAGCAATATTGCTTGCTCCTTTTAATGGATTGCGGTCACCCTGAAGTATAGGGAAATCAAAAACAGAAAACAGGTTTTCATTTGCATATACTCCATTAAGATAAATGCACTCATTCCCTTTGGCTTCTGGGCGAAAGCACAATTCATGGGGCCACCGATTGCCAGTGGAAACACTTACGAGAGTCTCCGCTTCAGGTATAGATGAAACGTCTAGGACGGAAGAAGCAACGTCATAAGTTTGGTAACTGCCATCCGCTTCTACGTGTGTCAATACTTTGAATAGTCTATCCGTGCTGGAATGAAATTTGTCAAAGGAAGTTTCATGGATTACCCACAGCATAATCAGAAGTGCACAAGTGAGCCCTGCAGATAAACCAAGGATGCTTAGTAATGAATGCCCGGGCTGTCGAACGAAGTTGCGAATGGTAACCAATAAGATATTCTTTAGCATAGCAGTAGATAGTGAAGATTGAACAACTGAGTTTCTCTTTCTGATATTTTTAAGCCGAAAAAACCGAAATACATTCCAAATGAAGTAGAGATCTGCCTTGCGTATACTCTCTTTCGCTGTTCTGTGAAAAAGTTCGTACGCATCTCCTTGAATTTCTTCTAACAATTCCGGGCGGCAATACCACTGTAAAAACCGGTCGGCCCATTTTGGGGGACTCATTTTCATAAACTACGGTGGATTAATTTTTATTCTCCAGTATGTATTGAACAGCCCTTTCTAATAACTCGTCTTTTTTGTCTTTTATACCCGCTATAGTAGGTGTTACCACTCTATCAGGTACAATTCCAATTCGTTGTGTTTCCCGACCATCCGGATAGTAAACCCCGATACCGCTGATCATCGTGCGTAATTTTCCGGGTAAGTAAAAAATA
>JAJTHV010000267.1 GCA_021300095.1 Flammeovirgaceae bacterium
ACCAAAGATATTGTTCCCAACTGGGTGCAGGCTACCCCTGACCCGAACGTGACAATCGGATTCAAATGCGAGCCGTTTGCCGTGGAAATGGTGGTGCGAGGCTACCTGGCAGGTCACGCTTGGCGCGAATACCGGGCTGGCAAACGCGCAGTGTGCGGGGTATCGCTACCGGATGGACTGAAAGAAAATGACCCGCTCCCCTCGCCTATCATTACACCTACCACCAAAGCTAAGGTGGGCCATGACGAAGACATTTCGAAAGAAGACATCCTCAAACACGGCATCGTTTCGGCTGCTGATTATCAGGTATTGGAAGACTATACATTGAAACTATACAAGCGTGGCAACGAACTGGCCGCGAAGCGTGGACTCATTTTGGTAGATACCAAATACGAATTTGGCAAGCACAACGGCACTATCTACCTGATTGACGAAGTCCACACGCCCGACTCCAGTCGCTATTTTTATAAAGAAGGCTACGAAGAGCGACAGCAGAAGGGCGAAGCGCAAAAGCAACTCAGCAAAGAGTTTGTGCGCCAGTGGCTGATTGAAAATGGCTTTCAGGGCAAGGAAGGGCAACACGTGCCCGAAATGACCGAGGCCATCGTAAAGTCCATCAGCGAGCGCTATCAAGAGCTTTATCGCCAAATGACGGGCGAAAGCCTGACCCCGGTGAATTATGCCGATATAACGGAACGAATCGAGCAAAGCATCGTTAATTCGATAAATTGATTTATTTTTAGGCTTTAACTCCACTCAAGAAATGAAGTACACCATCGACAAGCAAGAGAAATACACACTCATCCGTCTACACGAAGAAAAGTTAGATTCCAACGCAGCACCTCAATTGAAGTCCGAAATGGTTACGCTTCACGCGGAAGGGGTTCGCAACATCATACTCGACCTGAGTGAAGTAAAATATACGGATTCATCCGGACTCAGCGCGTTGTTGGTAGGCAATCGCATCCTACAGGAAGATGGCGGCATTTTCATCTTAGCCTGCTTGTCCGACCACACCACCAAGTTGATCAAAATCTCCCAACTCGATAGCGTACTCCACATCCTGCCCACAGTAGAAGAAGGCATCGATGCCGTGTTCATGCACGAAATCGAAAAGGATATGAAGGAGGAAGACTAACTACTCAATTTGAAAATTGGTTAATTTGAAAATTTGAAAATTAATTGATTTGAAGATTAGTTAATTTGAAAATTTGAAGATTGGCTAATTTGAAAATTACCTCCGAGTAGTTTCATTTTCAAATTTTCAAATTGCATCATTTTCAAATTGCATTGGTTTCAAATTGCATCATTTCCAAATTAAAGAGTGAGTAGCCTAAGCCTTACGATACTTGGTTCCAGCGCGGCTGTGCCGGCCAACGGTCGGTTTCCTTCCTCGCACTACGTGGCGATTCAAAACAGGCATTTTCTGATCGACTGTGGCGAGGGCACACAAATGCAGCTGACTCGCTTCAACATCCCGATACAAAAAATCAACTACATTCTCATCAGCCATTTGCATGGCGATCACTATCTCGGCTTAATGGGACTTTTGTTCTCCATGCATCTGCAAAAGCGGCAGGCCGAGTTGCATCTCTTTGGCCCTCCCGGCCTCAATGAAATTATCTTACTGCAATTGAAGTATTCCAAATCGGTGCTCAACTATCCGTTACACTTCCATGCGTTCGATCCTACCGCAAGAACTGTGATCATGGAAGATGCCGCAGTTACGGTTGAAACCATTCCGTTGATTCATAAACTGCCGTGTGCCGGATTTTTACTCAAGGAAAAAACCAAGCCCCGCAGAATCGACAAATCGCGTTTAAGCAAAGAAGTGCTTTTGCAACACATCGTTCAACTAAAAGCAGGACACGATGTAATGAACGATAGCGGAGAGCTGCTCTTCAAAAACGAAGAGTATACCCTGCCGCCTCATCGCTCGCTCAGCTATGCGTATTGCTCCGACACTGCGTATAATGAAAGCATGATCGAGCAGCTACGCGAAGTGAACTTGCTTTATCACGAGGCTACGTTTATGGAGATTGATATGGAAAAGGCGATCGAAACCAAACACAGCACCTCACGACAGGCTGCGCTGATTGCCCGAGCGTGCCAGGCGGAGCAGTTGGTACTCGGTCATTTTTCTGCCCGCTACCGCGATTTGGATTTGCTCCTTGCCGAAGCCTCCGTTATCTTTCAGCAAACATCACTAGCGGTAGAAGGAGAAACTATCCAAATCAACGAATGAATCTTACCACCGAAGAAAAAAAGAATCGCCTCTTCATTTTATTGGCCGCAGTCTTTTTAACCAACGCGATCATTGCCGAATTGATAGGTGTAAAGATTTTTTCCGGTGAAACCACTCTGGGGCTCGACCCTGCTCATCTGAATATCCTTGGCTTCACCATGGACTTCAACCTGACAGCCGGTGCGGTGATCTGGCCCATCGTGTTTATTACTTCCGATTTGATCAATGAGTACTTCGGCAAGCCCGGCATCAAGCGCATCAGCTACCTGGCGGCATTCTTCATTGCGTATTCGTTCATCGTCATTTTTGTTACCATTAAACTTCCGCCCGCGCAGTGGTGGCTCGATGCGAATAGTAAAGATCCGGCCGGCAATTACTTCAACATGGATTTTGCCTTTAATAAAATATTGGGGCAAGGGCAACGCATCATCATCGGGTCGCTAGCTGCCTTTTTGATTGGGCAATTGGTAGATGTGTACGTCTTTCAACGATTGCGCCAGCTTACCGGCCCCAAAATGTTGTGGTTGCGTGCAACAGGTTCTACAGTCATCTCGCAATTGATCGATAGCTTTGTGGTACTTTACATTGCCTTTGCGGGAACCTTCTCCAATCAGCAAATCATTGCCATCGGCATCACCAACTACATCTATAAATTTTCGGTGGCGATCTTGCTTACTCCGGTAATTTATTTCGGCCACAGCCTGATTGATCGTTATTTAGGAAAGGCAGAGGCCGATCGATTGGCCGATGAAGCAGCCAACAAGAGCGGCTCATTTCTGTGAGCGAAAAACGTTATCGAGAATGATAGCAGTAGCAATGGATGCATTCAGCGACTCGGCACCGCCAATGCGCGGAATAGTAATGTGCTTTTGAATCATGCTGTGTACAGCCGCAGAGATGCCCTGCGCTTCATTGCCAATCACAATAAAACCTTCCTTGCCGAAGTTTACATCGTAGATGGTTTCGCCTGTAAGAGATGCACCATAGAGCGGCCAGTCGGTGCCATATAAAAATTGCGTTAACGAAGTATAAAAAACATGCACCCTACAAAACGAGCCCATCGTAGCACTAATCACTTTCGGATTATAGCAATCGGCCGTTTCCTCGGAGGCGATGATGTGCTTAATGCCGTACCAATCGGCTGTGCGAATGATGGTGCCTAAGTTGCCGGGGTCGCGGATATCATCTAAGACGAGTGCAAACTCATTTTTTAAAACAGGAGCCACATGGGGACGTGTGCGGGCAATGGCCAAAGCCGCATTATTAGTCGCAAAAGTACCCAACTCCGTCAGTTCTTTCTCGGTAGCAACCGCTACCTCTCCTTTCCATAAGTCAATCAGCCCTTGGTGCTCGTTCAAAAAAGATTCAGTGCCACCTAACCAGATTGTCTCAAAATCGGACTGCAATAATTCTGTTACACCTTTCGCTCCTTCCACCACAAAACATTGCTCCTCTTTTCGGTATTTCTTTAATTGCAATGATTTGATGAATTTGGCTTTTGCTTTGGAGATCATAAGGACTTTTTTAAAACGCGTTACAAGCTATCTGCTGGCCGGATGTGCCATTATTGCCTTAAATGGCTGTTATGGCACAAAGTACCTTCAAGAAAATCAAAAGTTGCTACACCGCCAAACCATCGTGGCTCCAACGACGGTGAATAAGAACACCCTTAACGACCTCTTCGTACAAAAGCCGAATAAAAAACTATTTGGGCTCTTTAACAGTCAGGCCTGGATGTATTACCGGGGCCAGAAACACTTTTCAAAACAAAAATTCATCGACAAGAAAACGAAGATCGATAGTAATTTCACAAAAAAGATTAAGCGTGCGACAAGTGCCAAACGCAAAGACAATCTGCTGTTTCGTAAAAAGAAAAAGTTAGATGCGTTGGACTATAAAATTGAAAACGGTAATCACTTCATGCAGTGGGGCGAAGCTATAGCCGTATTCGATAGCACGAAGATGATGTTGTCGGTTGAAAAGCTGACCAATGCCTTGGTGATCAAAGGATTCTTCCGTGCCAGCGTAAGTGCCACCTATCGCGAAGTAAGGCGCAAGATGTACGTAACGTATCAGGTAAATCCC
Organism: Flammeovirgaceae bacterium; assembly: GCA_021300095.1. Lineage (GTDB taxonomy): Bacteria > Bacteroidota > Bacteroidia > Cytophagales > Cyclobacteriaceae > ELB16-189. The sequence continues at coordinate 4,331 of JAJTHV010000267.1, forward strand.
GGACCACCGTATTTGTTGGACACTCTCCTGTATGAAGTGCCGGACGCGCAGGTACTGGAAACCATTTTAAAAAAACCAGAAGCCAGCCTGATTCGAATAGGAGATCAGTTCGATCAGGATAAGATCACCAAAGAGCGCGAGCGCATTGATTATTTGCTGAAAGACAATGGCTACTTCGATTTCAGTCGCCAGTACATCGACTTTCAGGTAGATACGGCTACCCGAAAAAACCAGAAAGTTATTTTGAAAATAGAAATCCGGAATCCTGCTAAACACGATCACCACCGGCAGTTTCGCATTGACTCCGTTATTTTTACACCCGATGTCAATGTGAAGCCGCTGGAAAAGAGCAAGCGCGTGGCCGTTCCGTACGAGAACATTACTTTCAACTACTATCAACCTGAATACAGCAAAAAGATATTAGCGCAGCGTACGTTCATTAAACAGGATAGTCTCTATAACCGCACAAAGACATTCAGCACACAACGGCAAATGGCCAACCTGGATATGTTCAAGTTTGTGAATGTAAACTATGACACATCGAATGGTCACTTCATTGCGAATATCTTTGCGAGCCCGCTCGAAAAATATGCATGGTCCAACGAGGCCGGTGTAACGGTGACGCAAGGATTTCCCGGCCCTTACATAAGCACCAATTTTAAAAAGAGAAACTTCTTGGGTGGTTTAGAGATTTTAGAACTAAATGGACGATTTGGATTTGAAGGGGTAGCTTCTGCCACCGAAACCGGTAACTTTTATAAAAGCACGGAAGCCAGCGCAAGTGTGGGTATCACCTTTCCACAATTTTTGTTTCCGCTGAGCCATAAAGCTTCATTTAACTATGCCAAATATAATCCACGCACGCGTCTGCTCGCTAGTTACACCTATACCGATCGGCCGGAGTATCAACGACAAATCACAACGCTTTCAGCCTCCTTCAACTGGGATATCAATCAGAAGTGGCAATTCTCGTTTACGCCAACGAACTTAAATATCATCCAATCGAACACGAGCGATGAATTTGAAGCATTGTTAAAGGACCTACAAAACAAAGGCAACAATCTGATCAATGCTTTTAATCCTTCCTTTGTAGGAAGTATGATTTTCTCTGCTACCTGGAACAACAACTATGGCAGCAACCAAAAGAATTCAACGCTGCTGCGTGGTTCCATTGAGAGCGGAGGTACGTTGCTGAATCTCTACACGCCACAGATTATCATCAACCAAGGGCTAGAACCCTACCAATACATTCGGTTCAACATTGATTTCCGGAAGAACCGCATCATCAATCGCACCACTTCGCTGGCGTATCGCATCAACACCGGCTTTGGTTATGCGTATAGCAAAAACCGGGTATTGCCATACGAGAAAAATTTTTTTGCGGGGGGTAGCAACAGTGTGCGCGCCTGGCGACCCCGCAGATTGGGTGTAGGATCTGATACACCACCGCTGAGTGCAAACCAATCGCAAAGCGGCTACTATGATTACAGCTTTGAGAAGCCGGGAGAATTGCTGATTGAAGGCAGTGTGGAATGGCGACAGAAGATATTTGGCTTCGTGAATTACGCTTTGTTTATCGATGCCGGAAACGTGTGGTCTGTACGCTCAGAGACCTCTGCGCCAACGCAATTTAGCTTAGATCGTTTTTACAAAGAGTTTGGAATCGGCACGGGCTTTGGCTTGCGCTTTGATTTCTCCTTCCTGATTCTGCGATTGGATGTAGGGGTTAAAGCGTGGGATCCGGCAAAACCCGAAGGCAGTCGATTTGTGTTAGGCAACGCACGCTTTAGTGGTCCTTACGGTATCGACCGCGAACCAGTGATTTACAATATTGGTATCGGGTATCCATTCTAATTTTTGCCACTAAGACACAAGGCACTTAGTAGAATAGTAGAAGACTTTTGGAGATTCCGTAACTCATTAGTAGCTCATCAATTTGCTCAATTCAGCTTTCACTTTCTCTGCATTTGGTAGCATCATTTTTTCTAACTCAACATTGAGCGGAATAGCAGATAGGTTGGCAGCACCATAGGTCCAAACAGGTGCATCAAGGTAAGTAAAGAATTCTTTTGAGATTCGACCCGCTAAAGATTCAGCAAAGGAATTGAGTAACGATTCTTCCGTCAACA
>JAJTHV010000450.1 GCA_021300095.1 Flammeovirgaceae bacterium
ATGTAATACTTTAAAAAAAATTAATCAGTTATATCAATCTATTTTAACTTCCTGTCAAAGAAATCCTTAGATGCCGTAAATATCCTCGACCAACTATCGTAGCGTAAAAAGCCATGCACTTCATCGGGCAAGACCAAGAGTTCTAACGGCACGTTCTTCGCACGCAGCTTTTCCACTAAGTCAACTGTCTGCTGGAAATTCACATTTCGGTCATCATCGCCATGCACCATCAACACCGGGCCTGTCCACTTGGAAAGATCAGCCACGGGAGAAGATTTTTTTGCTAAGTCACTCTCTGATTTTTGTAAACCCCAGCTATTGGTAGCATCCTGTCCATCAAACGACCAATCATGCACTCCATGTAAATCAACCCCTACTTTGAATAGCTCCGGATTGCGCGCCAATCCCATCGCAGTGAGATAACCGCCATACGAACCTCCCCATAATCCGATTTTAGCAGGCTCTACTTCCGGCAGCGTTTGTAAATACTTTCCAGCCGCTACGATGTCTTGATATTCCGTTGCACCACGCGGCCCCTGATTTTTCGTCATACGGAAGTCGCGGCCATAGCCGATTCCATTTCTAAAGTTGACAGACAATACCACATATCCTTGGTTGGCCAGCATCTGATTAAATGCATAGGCGTTACTGTAATAGTCACTGTAGTGAAATCCCAATAACATTTGACGGGTCGGGCCTCCGTGCATGTACACAATGCCGGCTCTCTTATTAGGGATAGATCGGTTGATAAATAACTGACCGTGAATTAAAGTCCCATCGGCTGCCTTGAAAGTAACAGCCTCCGGCTTCACAAACAGTGCAGTGTTAAAAGCCGTCATCTTCTGCGGGAATAATGCCACAGCTACTTTCTTCGCTTCATCCACACGCGCCATCACTTTGGCTGTATTGAAAGTAGATTTCAGGCAGTACAATTCGTTACCACCAAAAGTAGGATACATTTCGATCCCATCACCGGAAGTCACAGCCACGGGATTTCCATTAATCACATTGGATTTCCAGATATGTCTGCGATTGATGTCTTCGCGGTTTCCATCGAAGTAAATATTCTGACCAGCAGGATCCACCACAAAGCTTTCCACCTCACCATCACCGGGTGTGATGTCTTTCAAATCACTGCCATCCGGATTGATGGAGAACACATGGTTCCAGCCGGTATGTTCGGAGTGAAACAGAATTCGGTTTGCCGTTACCCACGCTAATGGAGTGGCCGAATAACCTTGCGCAAAGCCACCATCGGCTGCAGGAGATTTCCAAATCACTTTCGTGAGATTGCTTTCAACTTCAGTCACTACTAAAGAAAAGGGTGTGCCGTTCGTAAAATTTTCCAACTCCCCTATTTTCACTCCGGGCATCCGTATAAACGCTACGCTCTTCCCATCGGGCGACCAGACAGCTAAGTCATCGCGGGTAATATCCGGTGCTACCCACTTGATGGTTTTTGAAATCAAACTATACACACCCACAAAGCTGTGATCGCCCCGATCGCTAATGAACAACACTTCGTTTCCGTTGGGAGAAAACTGTGGATGATAATTATGTCCGCGTGCCAGAAAGAGTGGCTTGGGCACCGCATTGACTTCTAAGGTCGATTCAAAAATCTGACCGCCTTTCGCAAAGAGAAACTTCAATCCATCACGATAAAACACCGGACTGTTGCCGGCTACAATTTTGGCGGGCGCACTTTTTGTACCTACATCTTTAAAATAGATCCATTGCTCTGCACCTTCGGCCAGACTTGCCGGGTTTGGATTTTGCCCGGCCCGATTCGGTGCTCCACCACGAACAAATAACAACTTCAATCCATTTGGAGAAAAAGCCAACTGTGTAATTTCCTGACCATCATCTTGTTGGTAGTCGGTAATCAGTTTGGGCAACTCACTTCCCAACTTTACCACAATGTTACGTTTGCCGCGATCATTCAGCACCCATGCCAGGTTCTTACCATCCTTCGAAGCCGTAAATCCGGATTCGGTAGGATGGGTTAAAAATTGCTCCAGAAGCGTCTGTGAAAAAGCCACTGAGCTGATCAGGATTAAGACAAGCGTTATACTCTTTTGCATAAGATCATGATTACGTGATGTAAACAAAGATAACATTTCAAAGGGAGTATTTTTTTGATGACACTCATCAATTATCAGTAGTTAATTTTAAAAAGATCGCTTACATTTAAAACTGTTGAAATCTTTATGCCTGTCTTACAAATAAAAAAATCTACGAAGACCTACGATGTATGTATTTTAGGATCGGGTGCTGGCGGTGGAATGGCCGCCTATGTTTTAGCAAAAGCCGGAATCAAAGTAGCCTTGCTCGAAGCAGGCCCGATGTACGATCCCGCTAAAAATGTAACGCAACTCAAATACCCTTACGAATCTCCACGCAGAGGTGCCGGTACTACCTTTCGCCCTTTCGGGGATTTTGATGCTGCCTATGGCGGATGGGAAATTGAAGGAGAGCCGTACACACAAAAAAACGGCACTCAATTCGACTGGTTTCGCTCGCGCATGTTGGGCGGCCGCACCAATCACTGGGGACGCATCTCCTTGCGCTTTGGCCCCAACGATTTTAAACACAAGAGCATTGATGGTTTAGGTGAAGACTGGCCCATAAGCTATGACGATGTAGCTCCGTATTATGATAAAGTCGATCGATTGATCGGAGTATTTGGCACGAAAGAAGGAATCTATAATGAACCGGATGGCATTTTCCTTCCACCCCCGAAGCCTCGCTTGCACGAATTGTTTGTGAAAGACGCAGCCAGCTCTTTGGGAGTAAAGGTGATTCCTTCGCGGCTTTCCATCCTCACACAAAAAATCAATGACGAACGCGGAAAATGTTTCTACTGCTCGCAATGTAATCGTGGTTGCACGGTCTATGGCGATTTCTCTGCGTCCTCGGTATTGGTAAAACCCGCCATCAACACCGGCAATGTAGATGTAATTGCCAATGCGATGGCACGCGAAGTATTGACCAATGAAAAAGGAGAAGCCACAGGCGTATCGTATGTAAGCAAAGACGATCTGCAAGAATATCAATTGAATGCACGCGTGGTGATCCTTGCAGCCAGTGCCGGAGAATCGGCTCGTCTGTTATTAAATTCAAAATCAAGTGCACATCCCAATGGATTAGCCAACTCCAGTAATGTAGTAGGTAAATACTTGCACGACTCCACCGGAGTAGCGATGGGCGGTGTGTTGCCCAAGCTGTTCAACCGTAAGCGCTACAACGAAGACGGTGTGGGCGGTTTGCATTTGTATTCGCCCTGGTGGCTGGATAACAAGAAACTGAATTTCCCGCGTGGCTACCATATTGAATACTGGGGTGGCATGGACCAGCCCGCATACGGCTTCGGCATGGGTATGCAGGGCATGAACGGCAAATACGAGGTGAACGGCAAGAAAAAAGAAGCCGGTGGGTATGGTGCTTCCTTAAAATCCGATTATAGATATTACTACGGAGCCAGCTTCGGAATGGCCGGGCGTGGTGAAGCCATTGCCCGTGAAGACAACTACTGCGAAATCGATCCAAACGTGGTCGATAAATTTGGTATTCCTGTGTTGCGCTTTCACTACAAGTGGAGTGACTACGAAATTCAGCAGGCGAAACACATGCAAGAAACTTTCCAGGAGATCATTCAAAAAATGGGTGGCGATGTTACCTGGGGTGTAAAAGGCCCGGAAGATAATTACGGATTGGAAACACCCGGACGCATCATCCATGAAGTAGGAACGGTACGCATGGGCAATGAGAAAAAGAAATCGGCACTGAATAAATTCAACCAGGCACACGACTGCAAGAATTTGTTTGTGGTAGATGGCGGGCCATTTGTGTCGCAGGCGGATAAGAATCCTACCTGGACCATTCTGGCTTTATCGATGCGCGCCAGTGAATACATTATTGACGAAATGAAAAAACAGAATATTTAAATAGACAAGAGATATGAGGTGTAAGACATGAGACTTGCTCTCAAATCTCGCATCTCACTACTCAATACTTACTCACTATGGACAGAAGAAAATACTTAAAGACGTTTGCCGTTGGTTCGCTATCTGCAGCAGCACTTTTGCAAGGTTGTGAGCCAGCCAAAAAAGAAACCGCACCTGATCTTGCTACTAGCAATGGAGGCCCGGATCGCCAGCCAAATGAAGTGGAACATTTCAAAAAGATTTCGGCTGAGAAGTCTTTTGATGCACATGAAATGGCGACCATCACTATTCTCGTGGACATTATCATTCCGAAAGATGAAGTTTCCGGTTCGGCTACCGAAGCCGGTGTTCCCGACTTTATCGAGTTTATCGTAAAAGACATGCCACGCCATCAAACTCCACTGCGTGGTGGCTTAAAGTGGCTGGACATTCAATGCTTCAAACATTTTAATGCCGCATTTACCGACTGTACCTCGGCACAACAAATTCAAATGGTTGACGAAATCGCATTCCCCGAAAGGGCCAAACCGGAAATGACACAAGGTGTGGCCTTTTTTAATCTGCTCCGCGATTTAACCGCCACCGGTTTTTATACCAGCAAAATCGGATTGGCCGATATTGGCTACGTGGGAAACCGACCCAACCAATGGGATGGAGTTCCGCAAGAGGTACTCGATCAATACGGCTTGAAGTATGACGAGCGCACGCTGGCCGAAAGCGTGAAGTTTGACAACGAATAATTCATTTCATCACTTACATAAACCACTTTTGATTCTATGACCACCCGGAGGAAATTCATTCAGCAAGCATTAGTTGGCACAGCCGCATTCACCATTCTTCCACGTTTTGTGTTGGGAGGCAAAGGTTTTATCGCACCCAGCGATACCGTTTACATTGCGGGCATCGGTGTGGGTGGCAAAGGCACGAGTGACCTGACAGGCTTTGCGAAAAATCCGAAAGCAAAAATTGCATTTCTCTGCGATGTGGATGACCGCATGGCGGTAGAATCCAAAAAGAATTTTCCGGATGCGAAATATTACAAAGACTTTCGGGTGATGCTGGACAAAGAAGCGAGCGGCATTGATGCGGTTTCGGTTTCTACTGCTGACCATACCCACGCAGTGGCTGCCATGGCCGCTATGGAACGAGGCAAGCATGTGTATGTGCAAAAGCCATTGACACACGACATCTACGAAGCACGCATGCTTACCGAAGCTGCGAAGAAATACAAGGTGGTCACTCAAATGGGCAATCAGTACGCTTCCGCGGATCATGTGCGCACGGCCAAAGAGTGGGTGGATGCTAAACTGATTGGCGATGTAAAAAGCGTGCAGGTGTGGACAAACCGTCCGGTGTGGCCACAAGGCATTGCTACGCCATCCGGAAAATTTGATGTGCCAAGTGAATTGGACTGGAACCTGTGGCTCGGGCCTGCCAAATACATTGATTACAATCCGGCTTACTTACCTTTCAACTGGAGAGGCTGGTGGCCATTTGGCACCGGAGCCTTGGGCGACATGGGTTGTCACATCATGGATGCCGCATTCCGTATTCTTCCGATCGATTATCCATCGGAAGTAGAGTGCAGCACCACTACGGCTTGGGAAGGATTTTTCAAAGAAGCGAACTATATCGATAGCTGTCCTTCTTCTTCGATCATTCATTTGAAGTTTCCTCGGAAAGATGGTAAGGGAGATATCAAACTCACGTGGATGGATGGTGGCTTGTTGCCGAAGCGTCCGGAGGAATTATTGCCCGATGAACAAATGGGATCGTGGGATGGCGGCTATATTTTTGAAGGCACCAAAGGAAAGCTGATGGGTAACTATAACAGTGCTCCTGTTCTACTACCAAGCAAGCGCATGAAAGAAGTAACCTTACCGAAGCAAACCATTCCTCGCATTGCAGGAGGAGAAAACGGCCACTATACCGAATGGGTAGAGGCTTGCACGAAAGGCTATGGCAACATGCAGTTGAGCTCATCCTTCGATTTTGCCGGTCCGTTTACCGAAGCCGTTCTGATGGGCAACCTGGCAATTCGCAGCTACATGATGAAGACCGACAACAAATACCTTGGCAGAAAGAAGTTGCTGTGGGATGCGAAGAACATGAAGATCACCAACTTTGATGAAGCGAATGCTTTTGTGAGAAGCAATTACCGACAAGGATGGTAAACCTTTTGTCAATTCTATTCATCTGGGTCAACTGGAGAATGGTGGTTGGAAAAAACAGCATGACAATTGGCTATATCATCGTGTTTGCGATCATTGCCTATAGCCTTGTTTATGGAGTAGATTATATCTTTCAGAAAAAGAAAAAAGAGAAGAAGTAAACCACTTCTTCTCTTTTCATTTTATCAGAACCATTCGGATTTTTCCGCGCTATTGCTGACGACCTTCCAATTCCTGAATGCGCTGAATGTACTCTTGCTCTTTGCGCGCCATTTCTTCCTGCGTGGCATTCATCTCCTCCATATTCTGCCTTACCTCCTCCTCTTGTGCACGAAGCTGCTCGGTTTGCATTTGCGAATCCTTGAGCAGCCGTTGTACTCTCTCCGTAATGCGGGTAGAAACCACAGACGAAGCGATGCTCTGGCAAATCTTCTTTACAAACTCAATCTTATTCTGATCTAGTTCAGAGAACGAAGCCAGCTCCAACACACCTACAATTTCATCTTGCGTTTGAATAGGCGCCAACAAAACATTGGAAGGCGGTGCATCGCCTAAGCCGGAAGTAATCCGAATGTATTCTTCCGGAACATCTTTTAAATAAATGGTGTCGCGCTCTAAATAACATTGCCCGATCAGCCCCTCGCCTATCTCAACACGCTTCTTCAAATACTTCTTGCGTTCAAAAGCATAACACGCCTTTAATTCCAAATACGCCTCATCCCCTTCCCCTTCCAATAAGAATATACCGCCTTGATTCAAAGCCATGTATTTAACGATACCCCGAATCAATTCATCAGTTAATACCTGCACATTGGAGTTGTTAGCTCGCAGAATTTCGCTGATCTGATTGATACCCAGCGTCACGAACTTCTCATCGCGCTCACGCGCGGCAGCTACCGTTAAGCTTTGCTGCATTTTCAGCAGCGCATTCCCCAACTCATCTGAGCTATCGGTATGGTTGCTCTTAAACTCCAGGTTTCCTTTGCTGATCTCCTCGGCAAACGTTATGTTTTTGGAAACGCTCTTCAGCTGGCTTTCCATCAATTGTGTGTTGCGGTATTCGTTGATCGTGCGTTGCTCAAATTCGTAGGCCCACCAACCACAAATCGCGACAATTACGGCTGCCAATGCACCGTGCATTAAGAAGGTGGTCAGATCCATGTAAGCCAACTGGGTAAAATAGATTTCAGTATTTCCGGCATATTGCAAATAGGCAAACGTGCCATGGTGGATAACTACCAACAGAATCAATGGCAATTGCAAACGCCAGTTTTGATAGGCTATCAGAATGGTTGATCCCACAAAAACAAAGAAGTGCATTTCAAACATTCCATGCAGTTGATAGATAAACTGCGCGGTAAAAATGGCTAATACGGCTCCCAACACATATTGATAGAAACTACTGTTGGGCAACCAGGCTTTCGTTCCAAAATAAGCTACGAGACAAAGTGTACCGACTCCCAAACCTACCGTCCATGTGCCGTAGACAAATGAGATGGCGATGCCAAATGCAAAATAGATGAGCAGTGACTTCGCGATAAAACGATCGGCTTTGGCATTGATGTCTTTGAAAACAATCGATTTATCGATTTGAAGTGAACCGGTTTGTGTAACTGTGCTATTCATTGCTTAGGGGAATTAAATGAATAATGAATCTTAAAATACGAGAAGTTATTGAAAAAATAAAGAAACAGTGGCCGAATTCGAGTTGGGTAATGAACATCCATAGGATTGCGTAGCAAACAAATCAAAAACAGGCGGACTAGAACCGTTGATTAAACTCACCAACGCCAACTCAGCATAGTTGGTAGCTTGTGCTGTGCAATACCGTGCGCGATTGTAGTTACCCCGAAAAAACAGTTTTCCCTTTTCATCAATCACCACGGCTTGTGGGGTTGAATAAACACCACACGCCTTCGACAAGGCTCCATTGACATCTACCCGAAAGTCCATGGCTTCACCAAACTCTTTCTTGGCGGCTGGAATGTCATTGGCAGACGGTACTATCACAAAAGAAGATATGCTATCTCCATGTGAGCGGATGATCTGACGAATATGCTGCGCGTTGAATCGTGAACACGGACAATCCGGATTATAAAAATGCAAGTAAAGTGCTTTGTTGGGCAAGCCCAACTCGGAAGTGGGGATGGTTTCGCCTACTGCTACTGCTTGGTAGTTGGCAGGTATGGGTGTTGGCAGCGTGCATTGCACTTCCTCTTTCCAGAAGATGTACCCAATCGCAGTTACTATGGAAAGGAGAAAAAGACCGACCGATGCAGTTCGAATCATGGTCGCAAAAATAATAACCCTAAAGTTGCCAAATGATTAAATTCTCCCATTCTACTTACGACGAACTTACACGCGCCTCTCACTCAGCCTCAGTTCTGGTTTTCTCGTGCCTTATCCCGAATCATTCTTTCTTTGCTCCACCACTCAAAAACTCTCATATTGCAGGATTATTAAAGCTGGAAATGCTTAAAATCGATAGCCACACCCACATTCTGCCCAAAAAGATGCCTAATTGGAGCGAAAAATTTGGCTATGGCGACTTTATCTACTTGCAACATCACAAGAAGGGGTTTGCGAAAATGATGCGGGGAAATCAGTTCTTCCGAGAGATTAAAAGCAACTGCTGGGATCCGCAACTGCGCATCGAAGAATACGAACAATTCAACACGCAAGTGCAAGTGGTGTGCACCATTCCGGTGATGTTTTCGTATTGGGCAAAACCGTTGGACTGTCTCGCGCTGTCGCAGTTTCTAAACGACCACATTGGCAAACTGGTGGCCAAATACCCCAAGCAATACATTGGATTGGGAACCGTGCCCATGCAGGATGCCGAGCTATCGGTAAAAGAGCTGGAGCGATTTAAAAAGATCGGGTTGGTGGGTTTGCAGATTGGCTCAAACATCAATGACGAAAACCTGAATGAGGAAAGGTTCTTTCCCATCTTTGAAGCTTGTGAAAGGCTAAATCTGGCGGTGATGGTTCACCCCTGGAATATGATGGGCGAAAAGAAGATGCAGCGGTACTGGCTTCCCTGGTTGGTGGGCATGCCTGCTGAAACCTCTCGCGCCATTTGCTCGATGATCTTTGGAGGTGTGTTTAGCCGCTTGCCTAAATTGCGAGTTATGTTTGCCCATGCAGGAGGATCCTTTCTGCCTACCATAGGCCGCATTGAACATGGTTTTGAATGCAGGCCGGATCTCGTAGCGATCGACAACCCCATCAATCCACGGAACTATCTAGGCCAATTTTGGGTAGATAGTGTAACACACGACCCGCTCATGTTGGACTATGTACTTAAACTTCAGGGGTCTAAGCGCGTGATGCTCGGTTCTGACTATCCGTTTCCGCTAGGCGATTTAGAAATTGGCAAGTTTATTGAGGATATGAACCTGCCGAAGAAGACAAAAGAAGACATATTTTGCAATTCTGCGCTGGAATGGCTCAACTTAAATAAGAAAGACTTCATCTAAACTATAAATTCGTACACGTGAATTCAAGAAGACTCCTACTCATTGCCCTCCTATTCGTTACCTGCCTGACGGCTACTGCGCAATCTGAAAAAGATAAAATCAAGGCGATGGAAGAACAACGCCAAATCGATAAGCAACGAAGAATCACCATGAAATTAGATTCTGCCATTCGGTTATCAGAAGAAGGACAGTATAAAGAAGCCGATGAAAAGTTCAAAGTTGTTTTGAGTACCATCCGCAGTGTGCCCAGTGATCTGACTTACCACTTCGGAAAGAATTCTTTCCACATCGGCAAATACAAACAAAGTGTAGACTGGCTGAACAAATACATTCAGTTAAAGGGAACTACCGGACAATTCTCGGAACAAGCCGTGGAATGGCTTGCCAAAGCTGAGGCCGAGTTGTTGAAGGAACGCGAACGCGAAGCCTTACAAGCATCGGAAGTGTTGTCAAAAGACTATACACTGGATTGCGGACCTGCCGGAAAGGTAATGTGTACCGTTTGTAAAGGAAGCACCGTGGTTGTGAAGAAAGGATATTTTGGCGACCACTATTCTACCTGCGGCTATTGCCACAAGCAAGGCTTTTTGACTTGCGATGAATACAATCAGTTGATCAAAGGCACGTTGAAACCAGAAGCCCAACCTTAACGGTTTCTTTCACCTTCTTCGTATTTCGGAGCTCTCATCCGCTGCAAAGCGCGACTTACTTCATCTCAAGTTGATGTTGCGAAAAACTTTGTAGTGAATTGCGATAACGCGTCAAGACCCGATCGCGGTGATTTGAAACCCGGATTTTTTCACCACCTCCATCACTTGTTCCTGGGTGATGCCGCCTGATTGCACGGTCAGTATTTTTTCTTTGCTGTTGGTATTCACCTCCCAATGGGCAATACCTGATGCTTCATTCAACGCGGGCGTTACTTTTGCTACGCACCCGCTGCAGTTGATGTTGGTCTTGAAGTGAAAACTTTCTCCGGCTACTGTTTCTGATTTTGTTATTGCTGACTCTTCCATCGTTTCTTCGTTTTAATTGTTCGCGTTCATTATTTAACTGTCCACTTATCTCACTTTCTTTTTCAACTTTACTGCTTATAGTTTGATCCTCTTCAATCGCAAGCTGTTGCTTACCACACTCACACTGCTCAGAGCCATAGCCGCTCCTGCTATCATCGGATTGAGTGTAAACCCATTGATCGGGTACAAGATACCGGCTGCAATAGGAATACCGATCAAGTTATAGACAAATGCCCAAAATAAATTTTGCCGGATTGTTGATACGGTGCGTTTTGACAGTTGAATAGCCTTTGGGATTTTTAAAAGATCGGAGGAAATGATTGTCATTTTCGCTACTTCCATAGCAATGTCACTGCCCTTTCCCATTGCAATGCTGACGTCTGCTTGCGCCAATGCAGCACTGTCGTTGATGCCATCTCCTACCATCGCCACAGTTTTTCCATCAGCTTGCAACTGCTTTATAAAATCTGCTTTTTGCTGAGGCAGAAAGCCGGCATGATACTGTGTGATGCCCACTTGCTGTGCAATGTTTTTTGCAGTTGCCTCCTGATCGCCTGTGAGCATAATGACTTCCTTATCCATTTCGTGTAAACGTTGAATTGCTTGTGCGGACGTGGCTTTGACAGGATCTGCAATGGCCATCACTGCCAGTGCCTGCGTTTGATTCGCGAACCAGATGATTGTTTTGGATGAGAGAGACCAAACATTCTCTTTTTCCAACAGAGAATTTGAAATCGTGATGCCGGATTCTGTCAAGAGACGTTTGCTGCCCACATAATACTCCTTACCATCGGCTGTCGCCTTTACTCCTTTTCCGGTGATGCTTTCAAATCCGGTAACGGATATGAATGAAACTTCTCCGAAGTAATTCACTACCGCTTGTGCCAATGGATGTTCCGACAGCTTCTCCATCCCTACTAAAATAGAACGATGTGCATCCATCTCATCCAACCAAAGAATATCCGTGAGAGTTGGTTTGCCTTCTGTAATCGTTCCGGTTTTATCGAGGACCACTGTGGTTATCTGCTTTGCTTTTTCAAGGCTCTCTGCATCGCGAATAAGAATGCCATTCTCCGCTCCTTTTCCTACACCCACCATGATTGCTGTAGGAGTTGCTAATCCTAAAGCACAAGGACACGCAATGACTAACACAGTTACAAAAGCATTCAGTCCCAAGGTAAAACCATTTTCGCCACCTAGCCACCACCACCCGGCTAAAGACAGAATAGCTATACTCATAACCACCGGCACAAACACAGCCGCAATTTTATCTACCAACTGTTGTACCGGAGCTTTGCTTCCCTGGGCTTCCTGTACCTTGCGAATGATATGTGCCAGCATGGTATCTGCACCGACTTGCTGCGCATACAACTGAAAGCTACCTTTCTGATTGATTGTGCCCGCAAAAACCGGATCGCCTTTCTCTTTCCATAGAGCCATTGGTTCACCGCTCAGCATACTTTCATCGACAAACGAATGACCACTTGTAACAATGCCATCGACAGCAATGCGTTGCCCGGGCTTTACTAAAATTAAATCTCCTTTCACCACTGCTTCAATTTGAATTTCTCGCTCCGCTCCATTCTGATCTATCACTACTACGGTTTGGGGCTGAAGGCTCATTAGTTTTTTGATGGCCGAAGACGTATTTCCCTTTGCCTTCTCTTCCAATAATTTACCGATCAAGATAAAAGCAATGACCACGGCTGCTGTTTCAAAATAAACGTGACCGTGTAATCCTCGCTGATGCCAGAATTGCGGAAAGAGCGTATTAAAAACACTAAATGAATAGGCTACCCCAGTGCTCAAGGCGACCAGTGTATCCATGTTCGATGAAAAATGTCTTGCTTGTTTCCATGCATTCACAAAAAAAGTTCGTCCCAACCACACCACCACGGGTGTTGATAAAACCCACATCACTTCATTGGCATAAGGCATATCCATAAAAAACATGCCGATGATGAGCAAAGGAATTGATAAAGCTGAGGCCCACACCGCTTTTAGCTTTAGCTGTTCAAACTGTTTGTGCTGAATTTCTTCTATTGCTATTGTTTGATGAGAATCGGTGGGCATTAATAAATCATATCCAACAGATTGAACCGCCTGCTGCAAGTCATGAGGTTGAATTACATTCGGGAGGTATTCCACCTGCAAATTGCCGGAAGCATAATTGACATTAGCGCTCACCACACCACGTTGCGACTGAATGCTACTTTCGGCACTGATAGCGCACGAGGCGCACGACATATTCAACACGGGATAGGTTTGTTTGATGGTTGTTACTCCGTAGCCCAAGTCGCGGATCTTTTTGACGGCATCGGTTAATGCAGTCGGCAGTTCAGTCTTCACCATTGCCCTGTTGTTGTTGAGTTCTACGTTGGCCATGGCAATGCCTGCCACTGATTTTAGTCCCTTGGCAATGATCTGTGCACCGTGTTCACTTTCTACACCTTCTAATGGAATGGCGTATGTAGTTTTCTCCTCTCCTGTTTTCATATTTTAATTTGGAAACCCTCCGGTCAGCGTTCTGATGGACACGCTGATCGTGGTACAAAGATGCAGCATCCTGCGAAGGAATGAAATGGTCATTGGTCAATGGTCAGTAGTCATTGGTCAATAGTCAATGGTTATTAGTCATTGGTCAGTAGTCATTGGGCAATGGGGAGTGGGGATTTGGATTTTGAGATTGGGGGTTGGGGGTTTTTGGGTTGGAATGGTTGGTTTGGGACCTCACCTTGCTTCTGATCCTTACGATGCTGTCAGGATCCTGATGATGCTATCAGGACAGGCTTTGATCCTGCATCCTGATGAGTTGCCCCCGCGTCCAGATAGGTTGCCCCTTCCTCAAGGAGCTCCGACTATGCGCCAAGGAGCGGTAGTATAAACCTGATTGTGTAAACAGGTCTAGAGTTACTGGTTAAGGTCTAAAGACGAAGTTGAGCGTAGCCACACGAGTCGTTAGACCTTAAAAGGTTGTAACTTCAAAAAACCCAAACACACAATGCAACAAAAAGACAAAAAGGACAAACTCTTTCCGGAAGGGTTGTTCAAGCAGTTTAAAGACAAGGATTCCTTTCAAGAATATTTTAACGGCCTCTTCAAGCAAGGTATTGAAGAGATGCTTCAAGGTGAAATGGATGAACATCTGGGCTATCCCAAACATACTACACAGGGTTACAATTCCGG
>JAJTHV010000119.1 GCA_021300095.1 Flammeovirgaceae bacterium
CTCAAATGCCGGAAGGCGCACATTTAAGTTCGCAGGGCTTATTGACCTGGACACCCTCACGCAATCAATTTAGTGGTTTAAAGAAAGGTCCACTGGTGATAGAGTTTTTAGTGCAAGATCAACCCGAAAAACTGGAGGCCACCGGGCGAATAAAAATTGCACCTACCCAATTGGATTTACCTCCTGAAATTTTGCTGGTACCCAACGACAGCATGATGACCATCAAAGAAGATGAGCGTATCAATTTCAAAATTTACATATCCGACCCCAATGGAGATGAAAATGTTTCCAATTCGGGATTTATATGCACCGACCAGAGAGTGCCCAAAACGAGTTTGGTAGAAAACACAACCGTGCAAGCGGAGTTTACCTGGTCACCGGGCTACCATTTTGTGGAAGAAGTGGACAAAGAAAAAACGATTGATCTGATTTTCTTTGCATTGGATAAATCTTCCAACC
Source organism: Flammeovirgaceae bacterium (assembly GCA_021300095.1). Taxonomy (GTDB): domain Bacteria; phylum Bacteroidota; class Bacteroidia; order Cytophagales; family Cyclobacteriaceae; genus ELB16-189. The sequence goes on from JAJTHV010000119.1 coordinate 460, forward strand.
GGGTACAACGCAAGGTGCGAATCAAAGTACTAGACACTGAAAATCTGGAGGAAAAAGATAAGCAGCTCCATATTAAGTATGTCAACTCGTTGATCAGTGCGAAAGCTTTGCTCGATGAGTTGGACAAAAATCATGAGATTCTGACCAAAGCCTATAAACAAGCCAAAAAGGGAAAGAAAAACCGGGCGATTCTAAATGCTTCATTGGGTGCTACCACCGGATTAGCTCCCGTTATACTCACCGATGATCCAAGCTCCTATAAAGCCGTTTCGGCTATTGGCGGAACCACCGTGCTTACGCTTGGTACGCTAGAAGCTACCGAAGTAATCGGTAAATCAAAGGCAGATATCATGGAGAAGCTAAAGACGAACGTGGAAATTCGCAATCAACTTCAGGTAGAGGGCGACAATTTTGCCCGGAAATATGCGCTCAAGTCGGCCCGCAGAGAGAAGGTATTTGAGGCCGACCGCGATAAGCTTCTGCCCATTATTAATAGTCAAAAGCTGGTGAGCTTAGAGTTGGATGCTTCTAAGCCGAACTATAAAAAGTACAGTGCGGCCGAAATCAAGAAGACATTTGCAGACTTTAGCGAAGAATAACGGCCTGAATTTGTCAAAAACAAAATAACCGTTACTTTTGCAGTCCAAAATCGCAAATTAACTCTCCTTCGCTAAAGCTATGGAGAGTAAACAGAGGAATGGTAGAGCGGTTTATTGCACCGGTCTTGAAAACCGGAGACCCTTCACGGGGTCCGGGGGTTCGAATCCCTCTTCCTCTGCCAGATTAAAAAGCCCAAATTCAGTAATGAGTTTGGGCTTTTTTCTTTTTATGGCCTTCCATCTCAAATCTGCCAACTAATCGGAAATTTTACCCGAAAATTCAGTTTTAGTCTGAAATTTTACCCGAAAAATTAAATTAATCGGAAATTTTACCCTAAAAATCGGAGTTAGTCGGAAATTTTACCCAACGAAATGATTTTCTACTGCCTAGCAAATTTTATTAACGGTGCCAAATCTCCTGCATCAGCCATCTTAATTGCCTCGATGTATAAATTCCTGACTTTCCCCGATTTACTGAGATCTAATTGGCTACCCCAGCTATAGATTGGTAGATTAAACACATGTTCAATGATGATATCTGCCATTAAACGGGAGTGCCTACCATTGCCATTGGCAAAGCAATGAATTTCAACCAACCGATGTTTAAACCGAATGGCCAACTCATCGGGCAAGTAGATTTGATGTTGTATCCAGTATCTGCAATCATCCAAAAGTGATCGCAAAACGATCGGAATTTCAAATCGATCAACACCTATGTTTTTGTTGCTCCTTCTAAATTCACCTGCCCATCCCCATACACTTCCATACATTCTTCTGTGCAATCTCTTAATAAAACCTTCGGATAAAATTTCTTCAGTCTTGAACTTTTTGCCAATGATCCATCGAAGAGCCTGCTCAATGTTAAGTTGCTCAAATTCATCTAGCTCCTTACGCGTAGTGATGGTACCGATGAGTAGTCCTTCTTTCTCTTCTTCATCAAGAGGAGTTTGCCCATCAATGAGCCCAAAATCTAATTCCATAAATATCTTGGCATTTCATGTTTGATCTCTTCGGCCAAGTCACGTATGGCCTTTTCAATTCGTTTTGCCCCCTCGGCCTGATCTTCAAGTTTCATTGTATGGTTCGTCCTTAGAACTATTTTTCGAGCAACTTCATAAGCTTGTTTTTCCAACATTTTATTCAAAGACCCCTCTCGCGGGATAAATCCATAAACCAATTTCATATCCAATGCCTCAGCCACCTCCCGAAGGTTATTCAACGTGATATTGCCCGTACTTTCTCTTGACTCAATTTCTTGGGTGCTTTGTGCTGTAATGCCCATCCTTTCACCGAGTTGACGTAAGGACATTTTCAAAGCCGTTCGGATTCCAGATATCCAACCTTTAGTTGGCATTTCGGAAAAACCGGCTAAACCCTCAATTTTTCGATCCAATTGGTCAATCTGAAGCCTATTTGTTACTTTCATAAGGTTATATCCTGATAAATATGACACCAATATCAGGTTATATCCTGATAAATACAAACCAAAATCAGGCTATAACCTGATGTTTATACCTGAATAATACCCCTTCAAATTATTTCTAACTTTACCCAAAAATTAAAAACAACGTATATGGAAGGCTTTCTTGGAGGTTATTGGTGGGTGCTATTGCTTATTCTGTGTATTGCACTGTACAAAATTATTCTGCGTTTCCTTTTCGGGATGGTGATCGTGCCCGAAGACAAAATTGGGTTGGTCACGAAAAAATTTGTGTTGTTTGGCGCTCATAAAGAATTGCCGGATGGCCGAATCATCGCCACACTAGGGGAAGCCGGTTTTCAAGCGAAAACATTGGCTCCCGGACTTTATTTCTGGATGTGGGTTTGGCAGTTTGATGTTTCCATGGAAGAATTTACGGTGATCCCGGAAGGAAAAATCGGATTGGTACTTTCCAAAGACGGTGCCGAAATTCAAACCGGAAGTATTTTAGCGAAGCGTGTAGACTGTGACAATTTTCAAGACGCTGAAAAGTTTTTGAACAACGGTGGTATGCGTGGTCGTCAAACCACTTACATCACTGCGGGCTCCTATCGTATCAACACCATGCTTTTCAATATTTCCATAACGGATATGATCCGCATTCAGGAAAGCAGAGTGGGTATTGTAACCACCTTAGATGGTTTGCCCATTGAAGCAGGGCAAATTGCCGGTAAGCTGGTAGATGGTCACAACAACTTTCAGGACTTCGATACTTTTTTGAACAATCGCGGTAACAGAGGTTTGCAACCACAAGTGATTTTGGCCGGTTCATACAACCTGAATCCCTGGGCTGTGCAGATAGAAGAAATTCCAATGACGGAAATTCCCATTGGATATGTAGGCGTAGTGATCTCCTACATCGGACAAGAAGGAAAAGACTTAACCGGTGTGGAGTTTAAGCATGGCAATATTGTAGAGAAAGGGCACAAAGGTGTGTGGCTCGAGCCACTCGGTCCCGGAAAGTATCCGATTAACTCTTACACCATGAAAGTAGAGTTAGTACCTACCACCAACTTGGTTTTAAACTGGGCTACCGCCCGTAGCGAAGCACACAACCTTGACAAAAATCTTTCTACCATCACCGTTCGTTCCAAAGATGGTTTCCCTTTCAATTTAGATGTTGCACAAATCATTCACGTGCCCACTACCGAAGCGCCTAAAGTAATTGCACGCTTTGGTAATATGGTTAATCTGGTATCGCAGGTTTTAGAGCCCACTATTGGTAACTATTTCCGTAACTCGGCTCAAGACAGCGATGTAATTGCGTTCCTCTCGTCCCGTAAGGAGCGACAAGAATCTGCGAAAGAACACATCAAAAAAGTGTTGGATGAATACAACGTAAATGCGGTGGATACTTTGATTGGAGATATCGTGCCTCCTGATTCGTTGATGAAAACCTTGACCGATCGTAAGATTGCCGAGGAACAAAAAGTGACGTACGAAACACAAAAGAAAGCGCAAGAGACACGTCAAGGCATGGAAAAAGAAACCGCCATTGCCGACATGCAAAAAGATATTGTGAAGGCGCAGCAAAGCGTAGAGATTGCCGAACGCACCGCCAACGCTACTGTAAAAAAATCGGAAGGTGACGCTACAAGTGTGAAGTTGGCAGTGAGTGCCGAAGCAGAAGCCACAAAATTGCGCGCTTTCGCGGAGGCCGAAGCAACCAAGGCACGAGCGGAAGCCGAATCAGAGGCTATTAAACTCAAAGCATCTGCACAAGCCGAACAAATTACATTGACGGGTAATGCCGAAGCCGAGAAAATTCTCGCGATTGGTAAATCAACTGCGGAGTCGTATCAGTTAGCCGTGAAAGCCCTTGGCGGGGAAAATTTCACGCGTTACAAAATCACCGAAGAACTTTCGAAAGGACATATCAAACTCATACCGGATGTGTTGATCGGTGGCGGCAAAGAAGGTGGCGCCAACGCCATCGATGGATTGCTCGGTCTCAAACTGATGGACATGATTGAGCCCAATAAAAAAGGCGATTCGAAATAAGATTTAGTTCAAGAAAAAAAGAGAAAGTAGTCTGCTCGTAATTGGGCGGCTACTTTTTTTATAACAACACCTTCATCACCACTTTTCGAACGAACGATTTCGAATTTGGATGATGACTTGTGCTATGAATGTCTTGCGGGTAAAATATCGCAAACATGCTAGGTTGAAGTATTTGCTTTGACTCGCCTCCTTCAAACAACCAATAGTCATTTTCCACATCGTATTCTTTGGTGGGTGATTGATTGGTCAATAAAGTAGTTCCGATCAACTCGCTTCCGCGAAGGATGTAATGGATATCAATGTATTTTTGATGCGCTTCCCACACACAATCCGCGGCATCTTTGGTTTCATACTCGTTCACGATCGCAAATATGTCTGTTCCTTCTACTTCGTATTTTCCCAACGACATCGAATTGAAATCTGTTTTGGCTAAATAATAGAGAGCGCGAGCAACTCTTGGGTGAATGGCATTGTAGGAGTTAGAATTAGTCAGTAAGTCAATAATCATATAAAAATATTTTTGGCGAAGATCCAGAAATCAAAGCACTTAAAACCGTAACCCCAGTTTATCAAACTATTACTTTTTCTTAGATAGCCTTTAATATTTTGCCGGCTTTTTCCAATGTTGCATCTCCTTTCGCAAAACAAAAGCGCAACAACTGCTGATCAAGTCCATCTTTATAAAATACAGAAACAGGAATAGGCGCTAACTTTTTTTCTTGCGTCAACCACGTAGCCATTTCCATTTCTGATTTTTTGGAAACTCCTTCAAAAGAAAGCAATTGAAAATAACTGCCGTAGCAGGGTAGCGGACGGAAGGAAGACCCTTTTATCTGTTCTAAAAAGAAATCGCGTTTTTGTTGATAGAATTTTCCGAGGTGCAAATAGTTTTCCGGATCACTCATGTATTCCGCTAGCGCAAACTGCAAGGGCGTGTTCACACTAAAGGTAATGAACTGATGTGCTTTTCGGATTTCGCGAGTGATGGCTTCGGACGCCACTGTGTAACCAACCTTCCAGCCGGTAGCATGAAATGTCTTTCCAAATGAAAAAATCGCTACTGATTGTTTCGCCAATGCAGGGTAGCGCAATACACTTTGATGAACCTGATCATCGAAAATGATGCGTTCATACACCTCGTCACTCAACACAATCAGGTTGTTTGCCAGCGCCAGCTTCTCTAACTTTCGCATGTCAGCCTCTTGCATAATCGCACCACTTGGGTTGTGTGGTGTATTGATCATGATCATCTTGGTGCGTGTTGTGATTGCTGATTTCACCTCGCTCCAATCGATTTTAAAATCAGGTGCACGCAAATTCAAATGCTTTGGAATACCACCGTTCAATCGAATGGCCGGATCATAACAATCATACGATGGGTCAAACAAAATCACTTCATCGCCAGCGCCAATCAATGCTGTAATTGCAGAAAAAATAGCTTCGGTTCCACCGGCTGTAATGGTTATTTCCGTCTCAAAATCCGTAGGTCGTTGGTAGGTTTGCTCAATAACACGTGCAATTACCTGACGAAGTGCTGGCACTCCGGGCATCGGTGCGTATTGGTTGTGGCCATTCTTCATGGCCTGATGAATTAATTCAATCAACTTCTCTGAAACTGGAAAATCTGGAAAGCCTTGTGAAAGGTTAATGGCCTGATACTCCAGCGCCATCTTCGACATAACACTAAAAATGGAAGTGCCCACTTCGGGCAGGCGGGAAGAAATATTCATGCGAATGAGATTGAACTAAAATGAAATCACATTAGGGGCAACAACTCATTTTCGAAGCGGTGCCACAATACGATAGTCGGTGTCTACATCTCCTTTGCTGATGTCGGTTAATTTTCCTTTCAGCATTTTCTTTTTTAATGGAGTGAGGTAATCGATGAAAAGTTTTCCTTCGATGTGATCGTACTCATGCTGAATGATACGCGCCTTCATACCATCAAAATCTTCTTCGTGTTTCACCCAGTTCATATCATAGTAGCGAAGCCTGATTTTCTCCGGCCGTGCTACGTTCGCACGAATGTTGGGAATGCTCAGACAGCCTTCTTCAAAAGCCCACGCCTCTCCTTCTTCTTTCAACATCGTAGGGTTGATAAATACTTTTCTGAAGTCACTC
>JAJTHV010000412.1 GCA_021300095.1 Flammeovirgaceae bacterium
AAAATGGTGAAGAAGATCTGGCTAAGAAAATGGAAGATGCTTACAACCGCTTAGTGAATGCCCTTCAAATCAGAGGCGCCATTCCTACCAGCGATCAGTAGAAAACGAAAGAACCCGTTAAAAAGAGCCCCATTTTGGGGCTCTTTAGTTATATAGAATATCGTAGCTTACTATCAAACAATATTGTTGCTTAGTAAGCTACAATATTGTAGCTTTGAATCAAACAAAGCAAAATGCTATTACAATCACAATTATCAGAAGTAGTAGATGCGCAATCCGCCAGTTTCTTGAATAAAAACGTAGGCTGGCAGCGAGAGGCATTATCGAAGATATCTGTACCTGATAATCTGGCTTTGATTATAACTGGTATCAGAAGATGCGGAAAAAGTACCCTCCTGTTTCAGTTACTAAAGCAGCGATTCAACAACGCCTTCTATCTTCATTTCGAAGATCCTCGATTAGCAGGATTTGAAAACGAAGATTTTACACGACTTAGTAATGAAATTGCCAGACGAAACCCTCCTGTTTTGTTCTTCGATGAAATCCAAATACTTGAAAACTGGGAGCTATTCGTAAGGCAAAAATTAGATGAGGGTTATAAAGTTGTCATCACGGGTTCTAATGCAAGTTTGCTCAGCCAGGAGTTGGGCACCAAATTAACCGGCAGGCACATTTCAGTTGAGTTGTTTCCATTTTCCTTTTCGGAATTTTTAGGTCTAAAAAAATTAATTCACTCCGAAAAATCTGTTTCCGAATACCTACGAAAGGGAGGATTTCCTGAATACTTAAAAACAGACAACGGCTCACTATTGAATCAACTACTGGAAGATATATTGTATCGAGATATTGCGGTCCGTTATGCGGTCAGAAATGTAAAGACACTAAAACAATTAGCTGTTTATCTACTATCGAATATTGCAAAGCCAGTTTCTGCCACCAATCTCACTAAGTTATTCGAGATCAAATCCACCAGCGCCTTGCTGGATTATTTTGCCTTCCTTGAAAATGCTTACATCGTGCAGTTTCTTCCAATTTTCAGTTACTCGCTCAAGAAGCAAATCAGAAATCCGAGAAAAGTATACAGCATTGATTTGGGCCTATTTACTGAAAACTCCATTGTATTCTCAGAAGAAAACGGCAGACGGATTGAGAATGCAGTATACCTTCATTTAAGAAGAAGATGGAAAGAGCTCTACTACTTTCAAGAGAAAAAAGAATGCGACTTTGTGATTTTTGAAAGAGGAAAACTCCAACAATTAATTCAGGTGTGTTATGAACTAACTGCCGATAATCTGGAAAGGGAAACCGATGGTTTATATACTGCTATGGAGTTTTTCAAAATAAACTACGGCACGATCGTCACATTCAATCAAAAAGACACGTTCACCAAAGGCGATAAAAAAATCGAAGTAATTTCTTTGGATGATTTCTTATTGAGGTCGTTTTGATTACTTCTGCACTGTCAAATATAAATCAAGCGCTTTCGAAGCATCATCCATCACAATGTAGTCGCTATGGTGGATGCTTTTGACCAATTCGTCTGCACCGTCTTTTAGTTTATTGCGGTTGAGTCGATTGAGGAATTCGTAAGGCACACGCAAAACGGCAGCGGGCAATTTGTACTGAAGATTAAAGATATCCCACCGCATCATTCGATCCACCGATTTTTTGTTGCGCTCATAATACTGCATCACTTTTTCATTGCCGCCAATGCCCTTCATCACAACTTCTGAAAAGATCCCCTTTGCCAGTTGCGTTAGTTCCTGGGCTGTATATTCACGAATGTGCCAAGGATTGCGTGATAGCGACATCGGCCGATTGGGTGTGGTAATCAATGCAAACCCTCCCGGTTTTAGCACACGGTGAATTTCTTTCAGATAAGCTACATCATCCTGAATATGTTCAATCACTTGAAAGCTGACTACACAATCAAACGAATTATCTGCAAAAGATGCCAATGGAGGAATGTTGCCGCTGACAAAAGTGGCTGTAGGGTACTTCTTTTTCAATTCATCCACTACCGCGGCAATTTTATCAATAGCAGAAAAACCGGTTACCCTCGGCAGCAATACATCAATGCCACGCCCTTCTCCGCAGCCTACTTCCAATAAATTTCCTTTTACCAGATCTTGGGCCAAAACATAGGCTTTGAGCAGCCGTTGATGAATCGGGTTATCGGATGGAACAGAGTCAGAAGCGATTTCGGTTGTATAAACAGCAGCCATAAAAATTGTAGAAGGCAAAAATAACTCTATTCGTTAAATTTATCGTTTAATAGTAGTTTTAACTTTATTCAGGATATGAAGCGTGTATTAACAGGTTTGCTTTGCTTTATTGTGTTTTCCGCAAGTGGTCAGGCAATCACCAGCCTCAATTTTAGCCATTGGTATAACCCCAAAAATGAGGTTGATCTAAAACTGCATTTAGCCAGAGGAGAAAAGGCAGTGATTATTCATTACCAATTAAAAACTGCCTCCTCTCCGGCATCGGCATACAGCATCAGTTGGGAAACTCGCGCATCGTTCAATCACCGCGAAGGTGAGTCCGTTACCAGCAAAGATTCCATTTTAACGAATGATGGAATACTACGAAATGGAACCCTTCTCTTTGATCTTCCTGCTAAACCCTGGTTGTTGTTGGCCAAAGTAACACACAACGAATCGCAACGAAGCTGGTATTATTTTAAATTGATAGAGTCGATTTATCCGGTACGTGGATGGATTGAAAATACAACGGGCGTTCTTCATGAGAACTATCTCACAAAAGGAAAAAGTTACATCGCCAAAAGTGTAGACGGCAACCCGCTTTTCGTTTCGTATTACAAAACTACTTTCCCACAACCTTTACCCCCATTCAGTGAACAAATAGGTGGTTCGGAGCGGTTTCTTTTTCATGACTCGTTGTTTCAACTGCCAAGCGGTGCGACTTTCACGCCCAAACAATATGGCCTCTATTTGTTTCAGCAGGATACCACCGCTCAAGAGGGGTTTTCGATGCGAATTGTAAACGACACTTACCCAAAATTCAATAAAATAGAAGATCTCACTGGACCATTAATTTTTATCACAACACCTGATGAGTACAAGCAATTATTGAAAGTAAATGGAGATAAGCCAGCCTTTGACAAAGTGGTTTTGGATATCACACGTGATAAAGATCGTGCACGCAATTTCATGCGAAGTTATTTTCAGCGCATCGAACAAGCCAACCGCTATTTTAGTGCGTACAAGGAAGGATGGAAAACCGATCGCGGAATGATTTACACCATATTTGGAGTGCCCGATGAACTAGGCAAAAATCAAGGCAATGAAGTATGGAGTTATAAAAGTTACAATGTTCGCTTTACATTCGTGAAGAGTGGCAGTGTGTACAATGCTGAAAACTTTATTTTGCTACGCGATAAACGCTTTAATGAGCCGTGGCTCAGCACCGTAGACCTTTGGCGTAAAAGTCGATTCTAAAAATAGCTGCACTCTAAATTTATCTATCTTTGAAGGCCTATATTGGACATCAAACTTCATTTCCCTAAATTATTACATATGAAAAAATTGAATTGGCTACTTTTTGTTTTGGCA
>JAJTHV010000178.1 GCA_021300095.1 Flammeovirgaceae bacterium
ATTCGTTTGCGGCGCTGCGCGGCTGGTTGATGCCTGCGCGACCGAAAGAAGTGACGCAGCATCTTCTTGATTTTGTACCGCAAAAAGGCGTGAAAATGGCTTGCCCACAAGCGATCCATCTCCACCGATCAAGCGATCTGCAGCTGGATTTGCCTCTGCAACACGACGGGTGGACCCATCAATGATCAGAACCGCTTCGCTCGTCGATTGAAACAGCATGCGGTAGCGTGATTCAGACGTACGCATCCTCGCATAGTCTCGCTCCATCGACTGCTGTGCTTGCAGCAATCGTTGTTGCAAAACCGACGCGGCACGATGGTCGCGGCCAATCGCGATAATTCGACCGTCATCCCCGGTTCCCACGGCAACATAGCGCAAAGAAACAGAGTCGCCCCGCCGAGATGGGTGGTTGAGCTCCCGCCAACGGATCGCCTTGTCTGATGCAGCATCTCGCAGCATCTCTTCGACCTTTGGACGGCTATCTTGAGTTACCGTATCGGACCAAGGCTTGTTGACCCAGCTTTCGAAGTCATCGAGCTGCAGGTCTGAATTGCCGACCGCCAGATCGCAGATCACGCCGTCACGATCTATGACGATCGCTACGTCCCCGCCAGCGGCGAGAACCTTTACCGCAATCGAAGCCTCTAAGTCACCAAGCGCTGCGGGTTGCAGCAATGGGCCGAAGTTTTGATTGGGGGGGCGATGTTCCATTTGTGCGTTGATAACCTTGAAACTAGCATAGACGATTAATGCCGGTGGGTGTGCTCGTATATGACTGTTTCAGCGATTGCGATAGCTTCTCTGCCGTCACTAGCAGAGAAATCGCCCCCGATGATTGCGGCCAGTTCGGGCCGCCCAACAATGTGACTTCCTCCAACCAACACGAGAATATGGCGATTGTGTGAGACTTTTCGTACCTGACGGATCAATTCTTTGACAAATGGGACCTGAGCCTCGGAAGAAATGCCGATTCCGAGGATATGGAAGCTCTCACTGCCCACAATAGCCAAGACGTCATTGATCCGGGAATTGGGTTCGCACAGGGTTCTCCAGCCCGCCCGTTTAAACAATTCGTCCACCATGCGGATGCCAAAGCTATGCATCTCACCTGCAGGCGTCACAAAAAGACCCGACGCCAAATCTGCGCGAACATTTTCTTCGTTGCGATAGGTATCGCTTAATCGGTTCAGAAGCGTCTGCATCCGACCAAGGCCGATTGTGACGTCTGAAAATGTTGCCGTGTCATCTTCCCACATCGCGCCCAAATGCCGCGCAGCAGGTGCCATCAGGTCTACATAGACTTCATCCAGACGCATACCCGAGTTCAGATAAGCATGAAGGATCGATTCCACATCATCCACTTCATGCGTGAGCAATATGTGGGCGAGATCCACGATGGCATTCTGCCCCAACTCTTTGCTCGTAGCCTGGCTGTTGTTTTGTTCGCGATGGGTTTTATGGGCCAGCATGAGGCGCGGAATAATGTCACCTTCAACCATTTGCGCCAGCAGCTCCATAATCTTCACATCGGTAGATTTTTCTGTGACCTGTCCGTGTGCTGTTTCGGATGAGTTCCAAGCCGAAGTCGAGCTCTGCTTGATGTCCTCTTGGTCGGGGCTTCTGGGGTCCAGGTGCACCAAGGTGTCTTGATTGGACATTTGCTTCTCCAGGTAGTTTTCGGAGTCACACCGTCTCGTACGCGTCCAGCTACGCGCTGCCCCCTGTTGTTAGTTCCCGCCTTACGAGGAAAACAGTCATCAGGTCATCCCAAACCAGAGCAGGTGCCCTTTTGCTAAAGCTTTTTCTGACCTCTGGTTTTGTAAGCTTACACGAAGATTCAATATGAGCCAGAGCCAAATTAAAAATTTTATCCCCAAATGTCAAAAAGTGTCAGTTTTATTAGGCGTCCAAATAACTTGACAATCAAGGGGGGCGTGCGAAACTGCGGGATGGCGTGGGCATTTTTCGCCGAACGTCACCGGAAATCACGAATGCAATCCTTGCATACCTTATTAAAATCAACAGCTTCGCATTCATTTTGCGAGTGCGAGGCTGCGCCTGCGATAGAGCATGGTGCGAGGCACAAAGGGTTTCATTCAGTGGAGATTTTCAGCGCAGATCAAGCTGGTGTTGACTGTGTTTTGTCCAACCTACCCGTCAGTTCAGCATCAACGGTGGCCGCAGAACGGTCTAAATCGCCAAGAAAACCCTTGTACACGCCCGAACAAAGGGCGCGGCGCGATGCGACGCCTTGGACTTTGGTTCAAGCTATTTTAGCACCGCTACAATTTCTGGTTTTCCTAATCAGCTTAAGCTTGGTTGCTTATTATCTCACCACTGGAAAGGGGTATGAGGTCGCCACAGCGTCCATCCTGATCAAGACGTTCTTGCTCTATACCATCATGATTACGGGGTCGATTTGGGAAAAAGTTGTCTTCGATGAATGGCTCTTTGTTGAGGCCTTTTTCTGGGAAGACGTCTTTTCGATGTTGGTCCTCGCACTTCAGACACTTTATGTCGTTGCCCTCCTGAAGGGTTGGTGGACGCCGGAGCAACAAGTCTACATCGCGGTCGCCGCCTATGG
>JAJTHV010000126.1 GCA_021300095.1 Flammeovirgaceae bacterium
CATGGTCTCGCCATCTGAAATAGTGGACGCGGTATGGCATCAGCATTTGGTTTTTACACAATCGTATCAAGATTTTTGTACACGATTGGGCAAGCCGATACAGCATGTGCCCAGCACTCACAGCCGCGAAGAGGCAGATCGATTTAAAAAAGCGAGAGAGCATACCCGGAAACTATACGCTGAAAACTTTGGTGAGCCACCACACGATATTTGGGAATGTACATCGATGTTTGATAGTTTGAATCTTCCCAAGGCGGAATGGAAAATCAGGTCCGCAATATTGGCTGCTATTCTAACATTTTTTGTGTTGCTTGTTCCCTGTTATTCTCTGTTGGAACCACTTTATCGTAAGATACCAAATCCTGACTTTTTGATTGGATGGACGATCGTTACAGGCATCGCATTTCTTCTGTTGTATACTTTTTCGATTTCTCAGCTAAAGAAGGATGCCATGCAGTTTAAAGCACGTTCTTTTATTCATCGATTAACACCTTTCGAATTGATTTACCTGAAGCAGCAATTATTGAGGCCTGTAATTACAGCGGTAGTAAATAGTTTGATTCGCAAGTCGATCATTCAAATAGCACCAAATGATAAGCTCGCGATACAAAGACAGGGTATTACCAAGCCACGTGAATTTCAGCAAGCTTTGAACGAACTAAGTTTACTAAAGGAAGCGAATTATTTGTTGTTATCAACACGCCTAATGAGTAAACCTTGCTTTTTAGCAATACAAAATAGCATGGGCGCATTAAAGAAGTACTATCACAAATCAAAGCGATTTGCAGGGCTCTTCTATTTCAATCTGACGATTTTAGGCCTTTTGTTAATGGGCGCTACTATTCGGCTTATCACCGGACTAGTCCATCAAAAGCCAGTCGATTTAATAATAACCTTCGTATTTCTCCTTGTCTGCTTGATTATTTTATTTTTATATAGACTCACGCAGATGATGTGCACACAAATAATTCCCAATATCTATAGGAGTAAAGTGACCAATGATCCAAATCTCAAAAGTGATTCGAATTGGAGTTACTTTTTATTTGGTACCAGTGCATTGGTCACAGGTTTTGTCCCTCTGGTGAAGGCAGTCGATCGATCGGGTGGAGATAGTGCCGTTACATCTTCTGATTCTTCCTGCGGATCATCCTGTGGAAGCTCATGCAGCAGTTGTGGTGGCTGCGGAGGCGATTAGCTTCAAATATCAAATCAAACAACCTTAAAATTTCTTTTTGCAAAACGCAACTATATTTACTGCAATTACGATTAATATCATGTTTCTGGATTAAAAGTCATTCCGAATGAAAAAGACCAAACTAGGAGAATTTGAAGAATTAGTGCTTTTAACAGTGGCGGCCTTGCAAGAGGAAGCCTATGGCGTAGAAATTAAAAGAGAGCTCGAACGCAGGTTGAACGAAACATTGAGCGTAGGCTCCATTCAATCGGCCCTCAAGCGTATGGAAGAAAAGGGGTTTTTAACTTCCGCTTTTGGGGAAGCTACTCAAGTAAGAGGGGGGAAGCGCAAACGAATTTATTCAACCACCTCACACGCGCACAAAGTGCTACGCGAAATGAAAGATATTCGCGCGGGCCTGTGGAACGATATGCCCAAGCTGGCTTTTAAGCTGAAGGCGTCAATAGCTTAGATTCAATCACCAACAGATCCTTATGGAAAATAAAGCATTGCAAAATTCTGCTATTGACATTAAAATAAAGTTGGCTTCCTTATGGGCAGCTGTGATGTGTTGTTATATCTATGGAGATTATTTTTCATTTTATGTACCCGGCAAACTGGACAAATTTCTTCAAGGGCAAACGCTTTTGGATTCGCCTCTCAAATTATTTGCTGCATCGGTGTTGATGGCCGTTCCATCGGTCATGATTTTTTTATCCATCGCCTTACGTGCTCCTATTAATCGCTGGTTGAATATCGTGTTTGGCGTTTTCTATACCGGCATCATGGTGCTGATAGCATTTGTTTCGATTGCACCGTGGTGGACATTCTATGTTTTTCTGGCAATAGTTGAAGCCTCGCTTACTTCACTCATTGTATGGTATGCATGGCATTGGCCAAAAATTATGTCGAACAATTAATCAATCCGCAAATGACAAATCACATTTTGCACCGAACCAACAATAACATGGCTCGCCATGCCGGTTTGTTTTACTTAGGCGTAGTGCTTACCGGAATTTTTAGTTTGATGTACGTGCCATCGCAATTGATCGTGTGGAGCGATGCAGCGACCACAATCAAAAATATTTCAAATTCAGAAACATTGTTTCGCTGTGGAATTATCAGTAGCATGGCCTGTTATGTGTTCTTTCTATTTTTGCCGCTCAGTTTATTTCGTTTATTGGAATCGGTCAATCGCTGGTATGCTCAGCTGATGGTGGTGCTTTCTATCGTGAGTGTTCCTATTTCATTTCTGAACCTATCGCATAAGTTTTCCATTCTCGCATTACTCCATCCGGAACTACCCTCCACGCTCACACAAGAACAAGTGCAAGAGCAAGTGATGTTTCATTTGAATGCATACAATGATGGCATTCTTATCGCTTCAGTTTTTTGGGGACTCTGGTTGTTTCCGTTGGGTTATCTGGTTTTTAAATCAGGCATTTTACCGAATGTGTTGGGCGTCCTGTTGATGGCTGGTTGTTTTGGTTACCTGATCAATATTCTGGCGAATGTGATCAATCCATCTTATTCGGAATTAGGAATTGCCGGATGGGTACGGCTACCGGCTTCCCTTGGTGAAATAGGCACATGCCTTTGGTTGTTAATCATGGGAGCGAAAGAATATCCAGTAGTTAAAGCAAATAACAGTTAGTAATTATGCAAACGCCAACAGATCCGTCTTCCATTGTTCCTCCCACGTGGCCTTTGAAGTTGCTGCGATTTTTTCTGAAGAAAGAATTTGTCGAAGAGATTGAAGGTGATATGGAAGAACTGTTTTACGAAAATGTAAAAACAGAATCGATTTCGAAAGCAAAATGGCGCTACACCTGGGATGCGATTAAGCTGTTGCGCCCCTCACTCATGCGGAATTGGAAGTTGTTCAGCGCCTTCAACCATTTGCCCATGATGCAGAACTACTTTAAAACTTCATCGCGCAGCTTGCTTCGAAATCCACTGAACTCGTTTATCAATGTGTTTGGTCTGGCAATGGCAATTGGCTTTTGTATATTGGGCTATGCGTTTGCCCGCTGGACAATCAACACTGACCAGTTTCATGAAAACAAAAATGAGGTTTACCTCATCACCTACAAAGCACAGCGAAATAATGGTTTGCAAGAATATGGCAAATCACCCCGACCCTTAGGCGAATTGATGCAACACGATTTTCCGCAAGTTAAGCGCATGTGCCGTGTGGAAGATGAGCCGGTGGTAGTTAAGTACCAGGACCTGGTTTTTCATGAGCGTGTGCGCTACACTGATCCATCCTTTCTGGAGATGTTTACGTTTCCGATGAAGTGGGGCTCTGCTGCTTCGCTCAAAGACATCAATAGCATTATTCTGAATGAAGAGATGTCGCAGAAATATTTTGGCGAGAGCAACCCGATCGGTGAAACGATCTTGTTAAAATTTGGCTCTTCCAAAAGTAAGGCGTTTAAAGTAAGCGGAGTGGCTGAAAAATTTCCGGATGCCCACACCATCGACTTCAACTTCCTCATTCATTTTGACAACATACGCACGTTGCAAGAAAACTACCGCCTCGATGATTGGAGTAAAACGGTGAACGCCACATTTGTTCAGGTCGATCAAGCCGGAGACATTGCCACCATGCAACAACGTATGGATCAATATAAACAAGCGCAAAACAAAAACGCTGAGCCGGACTGGGCAATCGCTGAATTTGGATTTCAACCATTAGCCACATTGCACATTCAGTCAGAGAATATTCAAGATGATATTTCCTCCAGTTCGGCAGACAACTATTCGGCTATCATGTTTCAAATCGCCATTGGCTTGGTAATGTTAATCCTAGCGTGTCTCAACTATGTGAATATTGCAATCGTATCAGCTGCCAAGCGATTGAAAGAAATTGGAGTGCGCAAAACCATCGGGGCTACGCGCACAGTGATGATCATTCAATTTTTAACAGAGAATGTTGTTGTTACTTCCGTGGCATTAGTCATCGGTTTGGGTTTAGGACTTTTGTTTTTTATTCCTTGGATGGAAGGCATGTTTCATTTTAGTATGGAATTTTCCTGGTCAGATCCCACTTTGTGGATGTATCTGCCCGCTATTTTATTTTTTACAGGTATTGTCTCCGGCATTTATCCTGCATTTTATATCTCGCGTATCGAGGTAGTTACCATTTTAAAAGGAACACTACAGTTTGGAAAGCGTAACCCCCTTACAAAAATATTTCTAGGTTTGCAGATTGTGCTGGCCTTGTTATTGATTACATCAGCCGTATTGTTTACCCAAAATTCGAATTATGTATCCAAGCGCAATTGGGGCTACAACCAACATCAGGCCATGTATGCGGCAGTGCCTAATTATGGCGGCTTTGATCAATTGCGTTCGGCTGTTTCGCAAGACCCAGATGTAATTTCAATGGCAGGTGCTGCGCAGCATTTGGGAAAGGGAAATGTTACCACCATTGTTCGCATTGGAACTAGTAATGAACCTGTTGATGAGTTGGCTGTAGATGCGCATTATCTTGAGACAATGGGAATTCAACTTACACAAGGAAGGAATTTCAAAGATCAATCCGAGAATGACAAACGATCCATTATTGTCAACGAGCTGTTCGCACAAAGCTTGAACCTGAGCGAAACTGTGGCACGTCA
This sequence comes from Flammeovirgaceae bacterium, assembly GCA_021300095.1. GTDB lineage: Bacteria > Bacteroidota > Bacteroidia > Cytophagales > Cyclobacteriaceae > ELB16-189. Next base: position 4,798 of record JAJTHV010000126.1, read on the forward strand.
ATTAAAATCGATAGTGTTTCGTATGATATTATTGGTATAGCCAAAGATTTTCACAGCTACAGCTTTTTTCAAAAGTTGAAGCCTACTATTTTTAGGTTGGCAGATAGCAGCGCTTATCGCTATCTCGCCATGAAAATTACTCCCGGTAAAGAGCGTGAAGCATATCAAAGAGTACAAGCTAAGTGGACTGAATTATATCCGGAAGTTCCTTTTGCCGGAGGCTATCAGGAGGATGTGTGGGGTAATTATTACACCACCATGAACAATCATGCAAAGTTTTGGAAGGTCATTGCCTTCATGGCTATTGTGTTGGCGAGCTTGGGTTTGTATGGCTTGATTACGTTAAATGTTTCCGGACGAATACGTGAATTCAGTATACGCAAAGTGATGGGAGCTGGTGTAGGCAGCTTGTCATACACGATTTCTAAAAACTATATCCTGTTGATTGTGATTTCCATCGCGGTCAGCGCACCGCTTACCTATCAATTGATGAAAGCTATGTTTGACTTTGCGTACAGCTATCACATGCCGATTACTTTTGCCAGTGTGACCATAGGCATCGCTATTTTAGTAACTGTGCTTCTCGCTACTATTTCCACCCAAATCCGGAAAGTCATCAAAGCCAATCCTGTGCAAGGCTTGAAGATAGAATGAGTTATGAAATGATTTGATTGAGCTTAGCCCACAATTCATTCTGAAAGGTAAACGGAACCGGAAGACGCTCTTTTAAATTCAACAAATCAGCTCGATTAAGAATTGTTTTCATTGTATCGAAGTTATATTTTGTAGGATTGGCGTACCATCCAGAAAAACCATGTCTCCGGCAACAAGCGTTTAAGTGGTAATAGAAGATTGGCCGGATACGCAATCGGGTACCTCATTTTGTTAGAAGAATCGTTGGCAGCCTTAAAAATCACGCGCGCCACCGACTCTGCGGAAGCACCTTTGTCACCGGCATCCATACTCACCGCTTCACATTTTTTTACAAATTCATTGTAGTCATTGGTATAGTCGGGTTTCATAAACGCACGACTTCTCCCATAGAATTCTGTTTTAATCGCACCGGGTTCTACTAACTTGAGTCGTATGTTAAAAGGGGCCACTTCGTATTGCAACGATTCTGTAAATCCTTCTACCGCCCATTTGGTGCCATGATAAATACTGTAGAGGGGAAAGGCTACACGGCCACCCACACTCGCAATCTGTATGATGGTACCTTTCTTCTGTGTTCGCATGATTTTCACGGCCTCGCGTGTTACGCGCATCAAGCCAAACACATTGGTATCAAATTGCTTTTCAATGAATTCATCACTCATCGATTCAAATACACCATCGGCTCCGAAGCCGGCATTGTTTACAACCACGTCAATGCTACCAAAGTCTTTTTGAATGGTTTCCAAAGCATGGCGAATGCTTTCGCTTTGGGTTACATCGAGAGCGTAGAGTTTGACATTGAGTAATTTGTTCAGTTCGGTTTCTTTTTCTGGCGTGCGCATGGTGGCCGCTACATTCCAGCCTTGCCGACTAAAATAGATGGCGGCAGCTTTGCCAATTCCGGATGAGCTTCCTGTGATGATAACAGTTTTTTTCATAGGGTTTGTTTGATGAGTGAATAAATATTCAGTTAATAGATAAAAAAATTATTTTCGAATGCTGGCCCAGGCCATGGCGAAGAGTTCTTCTTTGAGTGCCGAAGTAATTTTTAACGAGCCATCGTAGTGTAGTTTTACAATTTCGATAATAGGCCCCATCAGTTGACTAAGCACCAATGCCACCGGAAGCTTTTTAATAATCCCTTGCTTAATTCCATCAGCCAGAAAAACTTCCAGTGGTTTTAATAGCAAGTCGCCTTGTCGTTTGGTCTTTTTAGTCAGGTAGCTGGTATGGGTAAATTGTTCTATGAATTTCATTCGTTCCGGCTCATTCAAACTGATGGTGAAGTAATTCCACCATAGTTTTTTAAATGCAATCTGAAACGAGTCCGATGGATCGTAAACCGACATCATCTGTGTTACTTTGCTTTTTTTCAAATGAAAGTACAACTCATTAATAAGTACCTCTTTGTTTTTGAAGTAGATGTAGAGTGTGCCGGTAGCTAATTTGGCCTCACGCGCCACATCAGCCATTTTTAACCCATTGAAGCCGGTTTCAAGCACGAGCCGAAGGGTAGCTTCGTAAATCGCTGGAATCTTGCTGTCGTCTTTTGGTCGCGCCATGGTGCAAATATAAATGAATATTTATTCATTTATATAAAATAAAGTACTAAAAGAATTACAGAGCCTCATTTTTTAAATAGAAGAAAGAAGAACTTTTAAACTCTATTTAAGCCCCTCCGCTATATTATTGAGCGAAACCAGCTTCATCCATGTAGATAATCTCCCATTGATGCCCATCCGGATCGGCAAAGCTATGTTGATACATCCAGCCATGATCTTGCGCATCCATGTAATGGGTGCCACCGGCTTGGATGGCTTTGTCGACCATCGCTTTCACTTCCTCGCGGCTTCTGGCATCAATAGCTAATAAAACTTCTGTATGCGATTTGGCATTGCATATTTCTTTTTTCGTGAAGGTTTGAAACAAGGGCTCGGTCAAAAGCATCGCGTAAATATTCTCACCGATAATCATGCACGCTGCTTTTTCATCAGTGAACTGCGGGTTGAATTGAAAACCGAGCTCTGAGAAGAATCGAATGGATCGCGCGAGGTCCTTCACGGGAAGGTTCACAAATATTTTCGAGGCCATATTAGACTTTTTTAGTGCGATGTTTCTACGTATTTTTTGAAATTATTGAGAATGGATTGCCAACCTTCCCGCTGCATTTCTACCGGATTCATTGATTCTGCTTCGAAAGTTTCAACAACAAGGCAACTGTTGCCCTGTTGCGAAAAGTCAATTGACACCTTTCTTCCATCGCCTATCGTATAAGCTATCTTTTGATGCGGAATTACCTCATCGTACACACCTCCGAAATCAAAACCGAAGCTGCCGTCTTTGGCTTCCATGCGAAATAAAAAAGCCCCACCGGTCCTCAGGTCGTTGATCGCATTCGGAGCGCACCAATCATCAGAAGCAAAATTCCATTTCGTGATATGCTCCGGTTCTGTCCAGCACTTCCATACTTTTTCGATCGATGCCAGTATGGTTGCTTCTATGTTTATCGTTGTTGTCATAATTGGATTGTTAAATATTGTTTTTTTAGATTTTGTCATCAAGCTACTAAATGGTTATGCATTCTCGAGTGCGGCTATATCCAGTTTATTCATGGTCATGAGGGCTTGCATTACACGCTGCGATTTAGCCGGATCACTTCCACCCATCAGCATACCCAAATTTTTAGGAATGATTTGCCACGAAACACCAAATTGATCTTTTAACCATCCACAGCGACTCTCTTGTCCTCCTTCCGTTAACTTATTCCAGAAAAAATCAATTTCCTTTTGCGATTCACACTCTACTACAAAAGAGAATGCTTCATTGAATTGAAAGGCATGTTCACCGGGTCCGTCCATGGCCATCAATACTTTTTCATTCAACACAAATTGCGAGTGCTTCACCTTGCCCGGTGCAATTTCATTTTCCTGATAAAGTAAAATGCCCTGAATAGAGGAAAGAGGAAACACACTTGCATAAAACTTTACAGCTTCTTCAGCATGACCAAACTGAGTACCTGTAAACAATAGCAGCGAACATATCTTCTGATTCACATCACTGTATTTCCCTTTCATCACTTGCCACGAAACACCAAACTGATCTTGAAGGAAAAAGTATTTTTCGCTCCAATCGTAGGCTCCTATGGGCATCATCACCTGACCACCTTGTTGCAAGGCCGACCAAAGTTTTTCTATTTCCTGATCCGACTCACTGATCACAAACAAGGATGCCGAAGGATTTAATTTGAAATGAGGGCCACCATTCAGCCCCATAAACTTTTGGCCATCTATTTCAAAGTTCACCACCATAGGTGTGTCCACAGTTACTTTTGCATTTTGAAAAAGAGTGCAATAGAAATCGGCAGCATCTTTCGCCTGGCCATCAAACCAAAGGCATGTGTAAATTTTGTTGTTGATCATTATTTAGTGGTTAAGAATTACTTTTTTTGGTTTCGTTTTGCTCTTAGCTTTTATAGAAAGCTTTGCTTCGTTTTCTTTCATTCGAAATTTAACAATGCGTGTTACCAACGCTGTGGGTACTGGCCGATCAATTGGAAATTGTACCGACCCTTTAGCACCCTTGTAAACAGAGAGTTCTTTTTTAAACTCTTGCACTCCCGAGCCGGTAGGATAAAAACCGATATGGTTTGTATAACCGGCAAAATAAACCAGCACGCCATGGTATCGGTAAGCAGGCATTCGGTAACTGATGATCTCCTCGGCTTTCGGTGCGGCTTTGCGGATACACTCACGAAGGGCATGTAGTTTGGTCTGCGTATCAGGAGGGAAAGTGCTGATATACGCGTTTACACTTTCAGGTATCGAACTATTCATGGATTGAAAATTGAAATTTTAAGTGAAAAACTGCTCTACAATTACATCAATACCAAAATTTAATCTTTTTGCGGCAAGGAACCATGCACCAAACCTCTTCGGGTTTCACATAAAGTTCCAGACAAAAACCGTTCGGATCGAGACGTGCATCTTGCAGCAACTTGTCAAATGCATTTTTAATCAACAGCGGATTTTCTGAATAGCGGGTAATTGTCTGAAACAGATAATTTCCTGCGGGAATAAGCACTTCTTCTAACCCCTGAATAGAATGTTCCCCAGCCAGCATTTCAAAACCGGCTTTATATATAATATTGCCTTCTTCATTTGGCCTGGATAAACCAATGAGCATGCGACTGGGTGAGGGCACCAGCGAGTAAATCTTTTCAAACGCATCCGCTATTCCTTCCGGAAAAGAGTGAGCAGTAACGCAAAGTGCTCTGATGTCCGTTTTGATATTCTTTTCTTCCATAGCCATTAATGTGTACAAATGTGAGTAAGAAAATTACCTTTGGGAATGTGTAATTGCGACATCCTAACGGGTTGATTGCGACAATTAGCTGCTGTATCTTCGTGGGATAAATCCTTAAAAAAATGAAGCACATTTCGATTCTGGTTCCGAAAGGCGCTGTGGCGTTGAGTTGTATAGACGGAGCGAATAACTTGTTTTCGAAGACCAATGAGTTTTTACGAAGCGCAGGCAAACGCGAATTGTTTCAGGTCGAATTGGTAGGCATGACTAACCAGCCGCAGGTATATGGACGTGCATTTGCCGTTACTCCCGATAAATCCATTCAGCAAGTCAAAGCAACCGATTTGATAATCATTCCGGCTGTGAATGGTGAAATGAAACAGGTCATTGAAGACAATAAAGAATTTTTTCCCTGGATTAATTTACAACATCGCAAAGGAGCAGAAGTAGCCAGTCTTTGTGTGGGTTCCTTTCTGCTGGCAGCAACAGGTTTGCTCGAAGGAAAAAAATGCTCAACCCATTGGTCGGCAACAGAAGATTTCCAAAAACTCTTTCCGGAAGTGCATTTAGTTTCGGATAAGATCATTACAGATGAAAGCGGAATTTACAGTAGCGGAGGAGCAAACTCTTTTTGGAACCTGCTTTTATACCTATTGGAAAAATACACTTCGCGCGACATGGCGATTTTGTTTTCAAAGTATTATGAAATTGAAATGGATCGCTATTCGCAGTCACCCTTCATCATGTTCAAAGGACAAAGCAGCCATACTGATGAGCCTGTGAAAAAAGCACAACAATTTATTGAAAGCAATGTTTCTGATAAAATTTCGGTGGAAGATTTGGCTTCTAAATTTGCCATCGGACGCAGAAATTTTGAAAGGCGATTTAAGAAAGCCACCAACAATACTCCGGTAGAATATATTCAACGGGTGAAAATAGAGGCTGCGAAGAAAAGCTTGGAAACGAGCCGCAAGAATGTGAATGAGGTGATGTATGATGTGGGTTACTCTGACACCAAAGCTTTCCGAACAGTGTTTAAGAAAATCACCGGACTTTCACCCATCGACTACCGAAATCGATACAACAAAGAAGCAGTACGGTTATGAGTCCGGTTGATCACTATTTCCTTAAACACGCGGAACCCATCCGCTCGTGTTTGCAATTTTTGCGGGAACATATATTGAAACAGAACAAATCTATCCGCGAAGTATGGCAGTACGGCATGCCATTCTATTATTATGGTGATAAGAGGTTATGTTATTTGTGGGTACACCGAAAAACAGGGCAACCTTATCTAGGCATTGTGGAAGGATCAAGAGTTCATCACCCCGATCTGATTCAGGAAAAGCGAGCGAGAATGAAAATTTTGTTGATCGATCCTTTGAAAGATATTCCGCTGCGAAAAGTGAATGATATACTTAATCAGGCGATTGCGCTGACACGACAATAAAAATTATTTCTTCTCAGCCTCCTTTACCTTCACTCCAAACTCTTTCATCAGGTCGGTTCCATACTTGCGCACAATTTCAATAATGGGAATAGCTTTTAATCCACGTTTGGTAATCGTGTATTCAACTTTGGGAGGTACTACCGGATGAACTTTGCGGGTAACAAATCCTTCCTTTTCCAAGCTACGCAATACACTCGAAAGCATTTTGTGAGTAATGTGAGGCAAGTCGCTTTTTAGTTCGCCATAGCGCAACGTCTTTTCGCGTAAGCGCCATAAAATGGGCATCTTCCACGTGCCACCGATGCGATCCATCGCAAACTCAACCGGATTGTAGTACACTTTTTTGTCGTAAATGAAGTCGGGCATAACAATAATTTAAAATGAAGGTAACACACTTCCTGCAAAACACACTGCCTTTCACTCTTTCCTAAAGGATAGTATCATTCAAATAGGCGCATATGTTGTTGTCAGGAACAAATCAGATGCAATTTTGATTGATCAGTTTCAAAACAAAAAACTATGAAGAAAATAATTTTATCTCTACTCATTTTTGTGAGCAGCTTGCTTACACACGCGCAACACAATGCCGGCAACAATGGCAAAGTATTGATGATTGCATCTAACAAATCCACCAGTCAGCAAACAGGTTGGCCGATTGGTGTGTGGTATGCCGAGCTTACTCATCCTTATTGGATTTTTAGTGAGGCAGGTTACACGGTAGAAATTGCCAGCCTGGAAGGTGGTGAACTTTTTTTCGATGGCTTCAGCGATCCGGAAGATGCCAGCAAGTATGCAGCTTTTGATTACATCTCACTGGGTTTTAAGAAAGATGTGGCAAAGATGGCGCTCGTGAAGAATACATTGAAGCTGTCGAACATTAAGCCAAGCGATTACAAAGCAATTTTTGTTTGTGGCGGACAAGGGCCGATGTACACGCTCTACAAAAACCCGGAGATCGAAAAATTCTTTGTAGATTTTTACCTGACAGGAAAACCAACGGCAGCCATTTGTCACGGCACTTCTATCTTGTTAAATACGAAGTTGCCCAGCGGCAAATTTTTGATAGATGGAAAAAAATGGACTGGCTTTGCATCGTCTGAAGAACAATATGCCGACAACTATGTAGGCATGAAGATCCAACCTTTTCGAATTGAGGATGAAGCGCGCAAAATGGTTAATTCCAAATTTGTAGTAGGAGCCCCCTTTTCAGCATTTGCAGTTCAAGATGGAAATCTGATTACCGGACAGCAACAAAACTCAGGCGCGGCAGCAGCTGAGCTGGTAGTGAAGGAGTTGGAGAAGCAACGCAAAAATTATCCAACTTATGTTCTGGTGCATGGCGCTTGGGCGGATGAGAGCGCTTGGGGCTTTGTGCGAAATCAATTGGCACAAAATGCGAATGTGATTGTGGTGAACTTGCCTGCACACGGCATCGATTTGACGGCAGCAAATAAGGTGACACTGAAGGATTATGTGAAAACGGTGACAGATGCTATCAATCAACAACCCGAAAAAGTAACATTAGTGGGTCACAGTATGGCGGGGATTGTCGTATCTCAGGTAGCAGAAAATGTTCCAAACAAGATTAATAAACTCGTTTATGTGTCTGCTTACTTACCACGCAATGGCGAAGATTTGTTAACACTTGCTAATCAGGACAAAGAAAGTAAAGCGGGCACCTCATTGGAATTCACAGCCGACTACTCTGCTGCTTCCATCAAAAAAGATGTGATTGCTCCGGCCGTGTGTGCGGACTGCCCTGATTTTATGAAGGAAGCATTGGTAAAGTATCACAAAGCTGAACCGGCAAAACCACTCGGAGAGAAAGTAGTGTTAACGGCAGCTAAATTTGGAAGCGTGCCAAAGTATTACATCCATACATCGAATGATGCAGCAGTGGGATATGAATTGCAGAAAATGATGGTGAAGAACAATGGCACCATCAAGCAAACTTTTATGATGAATACATCGCATCTGCCATTTGTGGTGCAGCCAGCTGAGTTCCTACAGATTTTAACTAGCATCAAATAGTCAGATTTCATTTTCTATAAGGCGTCTTGTTGCAATTAGTGGTGAGACGCCTTTTGTTGATTGATTTTCTTTTAACGATTTATGAGAAAGTATTTCACCATCATGTTGGTTTTGGTCGTATCTATTTCCGCGAAGGCGCAACTCAACGAAAGCGACAGCGTTCGCTGGCAAGCCCGATTCAATGCTACCGGATCGATACTGGATGGCAATGTAGCGCGCACCTCTTTATTACATCGATTGGAGATTACGCATGCGAATGCCGGCTGGGGTTTGAGCACACGCAACGATTACCAATATGGAACCACACGATACATTCTCACGGAGAGCGATGTCATTTCTTCCAACTTTATTTATCTCAAACCATTGAGTAAAGTTTATCCTTACGTAATGGGATTGGTAGAAACGAACCTTCGTAGAAAAATTGATTTTCGATATCAGGTTGGTCCGGGCGTAACGTGGAATGTAGTTCAAGCCAAGCCATCTCTGCTAAAGTTATCGACTACGGTTACCTATGAAAACACGCGGTTTGGGGGAACTATTTTCGATGACGAAAAATACAACGGCAACCATGTGATCGAGACATGGCGATTGACAGGAAGAATTTTTGGACGGCATGTGTTGAAGAGTAAGTTGCGCATCAACTATGAATTCTGGTGGCAACAATCACTGAGCGAATCATTCAACTACCGTTTTCATACGGAAGAATCGCTTGAGTTTCCAATTGCCAAACACATCGCACTCCGAACAGCCGTGCGCTATTCCTACGAAAATGTGGAGTTGCTTGGGCTCAAGCCGTTCGATTTATTCTGGACGTATGGATTTACGATCAGCAATTTTTAAAATGAAAAATGGAACAACAGGTGTTCAATAAAATGAAAAATTTAAATGAACTTTGAAATGATATCGGCAATACGCTTGGTGGAAGGTAGATGAAAAATGATCAAAAAACAGAGACTATGAAAATTGCAATTATTGGAACCGGAAATGTAGGTAGTGCTTTAGCCCAACGCTTGGTGCTGGCAGGCCATCAAGTAAGTTTTGGCGTGCGCGATGCATCGTCAACTAAATCGCAAAAGGCTAGTGCGATTGCTGGCACAACCATTCTCTCTATCGAAGATGCGAGTGCATCGGCAGAAGTAATTATCATTGCCACGCCACCCGAAGCGGTTTTGGCATTGGCTTCTCAACTGGGCGATGTAAAAAACAAAATCCTGATTGATACGACAAACTCTGTGCGCACCCGACCGGAACCTTATGCAACAGCCTATCATGCCCTGAAGGAAATTACAAAGTCAGGCAAGATTGTGAAATGCTTTAACAGTACCTGTTTTGAAAACATGGCCAATCCAATCTATCCGGCATTTGGTGGTATTGATATGTTTTGTGCCGGAGACGATAAGGAAGCAAAGGCACTCGTGCAGAATCTGGCGAAGCAAATTGGTTTTGCCGAATGTTGGGATTTTGGAGGCGATGACAAAGTTGAGCTCTTAGAAAAATTCGCGTTGAGTTGGATTAATCTAGCGATCATGCAAGGACATGGACGAAATCTTGCCTTCAAAGTAATCAAGCGAGATTAGTCATTTCTCAGGAACAAGCTCTTATATTTGGTTGCTGCACGTCCATATGCAACCACTCGATTACAAAGACTACACACTCAAGGCTCGAGTAATCGATCTCGATCCACTTCATGCGAGACTCAAAGAACTGAACGCCACGTTTGTAGGGACCGATTACCAGCGTGATCATTATTTCGCCACTACGAAAGGAAAATTGAAATGGCGACAAGGCACCATTGAAAATTTGATTACGCACTACGAGCGGATTACAGAACAGGAAGCGGAGCGAACGATCGTGTATCGTTATGATCTTCATCCTTCACCGGAAGATATAGATGAGCTTCAGCAATCTTCGAAACTGATTCAAGTGATTGAAAAAACCCGTCACATCTATTTGCTCGATCATCTTAAAGTCCACCTCGATCAACTCCCTTCTGGTGATCAATTTGTGGAGATCGAAGCAATCGATCGCACCAATCAATTTACCCAAGCTGAGTTGATGCAACATTGCATTAGCCTGCTAGAAAAACTTGGCATTCCACCTGAAACGCTGATTCCAACTGGCTATTTTTCTGGTTAAAGGGATTTTAAATTACTGATATTCATACAATTGCATAAATATATGTATATACAACAATTGTATAAACATTCTTTGTACATTTGATGTTGTAAGGGCATACATGAAATGACCTTGGGATCCGAACTCGCTAGACAAAAAGGATTTTGGTCATTCCAAGTGACCTTGATTAAAAAAATAAAATACACTTGAAAAGATCAGACTTTATAAAAACAGGAATTCTATCCACCGTTTCGTTGGGGTTGGCTGCTTCCGCAGAATCCAAAGCCGCGACACCGGACTTGGTAGGATTCAATCATTTACCCATTAAAGAAACAAAAACCATGAACACAGTATTGCACAAGGCTGCTACGCGCGGCCACGCCAACCACGGTTGGTTAGACACCAACCACACCTTTAGTTTTGCTCACTATTACGATCCTACTCGCACGCATTTCGGAAAGTTACGCGTGTTGAACGATGACTTTGTTGATGGCGGCATGGGCTTCGGCACGCATCCCCACGACAATATGGAAATCATTTCGATTCCGCTCGAAGGTGACCTGGAACACAAAGACAGCATGGGCAACGTAGCGGTGATTCGCCAAAACGATGTTCAAATTATGAGTGCCGGCACCGGCATCTACCACAGTGAGTATA
>JAJTHV010000441.1 GCA_021300095.1 Flammeovirgaceae bacterium
AATTCCTGATTTCGAATCAACAGCGCGCGCTCGACTTTATAATTCAACCGGAGAATCATGTAGGTGATGTAAATGTTGATCGCTGCAAACACCGCCAGGTTGATCAGAAAAAAAATTCTAGTTTGATATTCCGTAAATTGGCTGAAGGGAATCAATGAGGCGTGTGTCAGAATTGCGGTCACCAACAAAACGATGGTTAAAAGTGTGAATGCGGCACCCCATTTTCTTTCTTCATATCCGAAAAGAATCATCGCCACAAAGGCAGCCGTAATTTGATGCAGATGCACACCCGTTTCTAAACGCTGACTCGCAGTGAGGTTATACAATATAAAATTGAACAACAGCAAGCCAATAATCTTGGCCTGCTTGTAATAGCCTAGTCCATTGATAACAAGGGCAATGATGCAGGTGCTCGAAACGCTGATAAAGGCCCATGGATTGACATGTGAATTCAACTGCTGGTCGATGCCAAAATAAATAATTACCAAGGCGAGAATTAACAAAAGCAAGCGATTGCCCAGTACTGCACGCAGTTCAATCGACAACCCCTTTTCTTCTTCCGGGAACTTCAGTATTTGTAACCACTTATTCTCCATGCGCATGATCTCCGTTTTAAAACTAAAGAATCTTTTGTGTAAAAAAAACACACTGGTCGAATGGTGGAATCAGGGCTTATGCACCGTGTCCTTTTTTTAACTAACTTTAACTTGTGAGCCTCATCAAAAAAACAGGATTCTTTACCGCCTTTATTCTTCCCTCCCTGGTGGTGGCTGGATTTTATGCCGGTGGCTATTGGAATTGGCTGGCGATTGTCTTTGTATTTATACTCATGCCCGCCATCGATCATTGGGTAGGACTGGACATCCACAACGTTCCCAAAGAGCAAGTTTCGATTATCAGCGAAGAGCGATTTTATCGATTGATCACCTATGTGTGGACGTTTGTTCAGGTTGCTTTTATCCTGTGGGCTTGCTATGTTATTTCACGCAACCAACTTTCTTCTTTTTTTGAATGGATTGGTTTCGTTTTGGGTGTAGGATTAGTCACCGGAGGAATCGGTATTACCGTTGCGCACGAGTTGGGGCATAAAAAATCAAAACTCGAACAATTTTATAGCAAAGTTTTATTGATGACGGTAAGCTATATGCACTTTTATATCGAACACAATCGCGGACATCATGTACAGGTGGCTACACCGGATGATCCAGCTACCGCCCGCTATCAGGAGAACTTCTATTCCTTCTGGTTTCGTTCTGTCTTTCATGGGTATGCGCACGCCTGGCATCTGGAAAAAGAAAGTTTACACCGCAAAAATCTTTCTGTTTGGCATTGGCGAAATGAGATGATCTGGTTTACACTTGCACCTCTCTTATTTTGCGGAGCGCTCACGTTATCGATTAGCCTGTGGAGTGGACGATTCATTTGGGAAGTGCCGGTCTTTTTCTTTGTACAAAGTTTGATTGCCTTTACGCTGTTGGAGTTGGTGAATTATATTGAGCACTACGGCATCGTGCGCAAGCAAGATACCAGCGGAAAATACGAGCGTGTCAATCCACTGCATTCGTGGAATGCCAGTCACCTCATCAGTAATTTCTTTTTGTTTCAATTGCAGAGACACTCCGATCACCATGCCAACGCCATCAAACGCTATCAGGTGCTCAATCATTATGATGAAAGTCCGCAATTGCCTTACGGCTATCCGACCATGATTTTAATTGCGTTAGTTCCACCGCTGTGGTATGCACGTATGCATCCGTTGCTCCATACATGGAAAGAAAAAGTATATCAGCCTTCAGCGGCCGTTTAACAACCACCAAGAATCGTAACAAATGAAATTGATCAAACGCCTTTCGCTCCTTGTTGTACTGGCCGTGCTCGGCTATGCTACGTATTATCTTTCACAAGCTTTGCCAATTATTTCTGGATATGGGGCCAAAAACTTATGCTCTTGTGTGTTTGTGGCCGGTCGCGATCCGCAGCAGGTCATCGCACAAGAATTGGGAGGTGCACTCATTAACCTCGGCACCTTCGAAGTACATAGGGAAGATTCATCCGCTACCGGCTCGGTTTTTGGCCTAAGTGAGCGCAAAGCCATTTACCGCAAAGGATTAGGCTGTACGCTGGTTTCTGAAATCAGCGAAGAAGAATTGAGAAAACAACCTATTCCAGTGATCGCCAAACCACAAGTCAATCAAGATACTATTGCATGGCCTAACGGCAATCGGGTGATTGATTCTTTACTGACGCGCAACACGAAGTTGAATGAAGTCGTAGCGGCTGCTTTTGCTGAACCCGACACAGCCAACCCGGTGAACACGCGTGCAGTTGTCATTCTTCACAAAGGAAATATCATTGCCGAAAAATATGCGCCTGGTTTCAGCGCAGAAACCAGATTGATTGGATGGAGTATGACGAAGACAATTACCAATGCCATTGTGGGCGTGCTGGTGAAACAAGGCAAACTGAAAGTGTCAGAGCCTGCTCCCGTGAGTGAATGGAAGAATGATGATCGTTCGAAAATCACCTTGCACAACTTACTTCAGGCGAGCAGCGGTCTTGCATGGGAAGAAGTGTACGGAGGCCCCAGCACTGCCACCAATATGCTCTTTAAGAAGAAAGATGCCGGAGCGTATGCTGCACAATCCAAAGCGGAAGCAGCACCTAACACGAAGTGGTATTACAGCAGTGGCACGACCAATATCATTTCACGTATCACCAAACAAACCATTGGCGATGCCGACTATACCTTGTTTCCCTATCGCGAAGTGTTTCATAAACTAGGAGCTTACAGCATGGTGATTGAACCGGATGCTTCCGGCACTTTTGTGGGATCGTCTTTTAGCTATGCAACCGCACGTGATTGGGCCCGATTTGGATTGTTGTATTTGCAAGATGGAATGTGGAACAACGAATCGCTATTCCCGACCGGATGGGTGCAATACTCAACCACTGCTGCTGAGGCGGCTCCACAAGGAGAATACGGTGCTCAAATCTGGTTGAATGCCGGCAACAAAAACAATCCAAATGACAAACGTTTTCCCGATGTGCCGAATGACATGTATCTGATGGATGGATTCGAAGGGCAATCGGTTATCATGATTCCTTCACGGGATGTGGTTATCGTGCGACTGGGCCTCAGTCAGAAAAGGGAATTTGATGTGAATGCATTTGTGCGCGATGTGTTGAAAACGTTGGAGTAAAAAATTTGATTTACAACCAACCATTCGCTTTCATCCAATTTTTCAGTCGGTCGAACCATTCATCATTCGTGGTGGGATTTTTCAACCCGAAACCATGCCCGCCTCGCTGATACAGATGCACTTCAGCTGAAACTTTGTTTTGTAGCAGAGCCTCGTAATACCGCACGCTGTTGAGTGCGCTCACACCTCCATCATCGCTGGCATGAACCAGAAAAGCAGGTGGCGTTTGTTGGGTTACTTGCTTCTCGGATGAATACACGCTCCGTTGTGACGGGGTACTTTCTTTTCCTAGCAATTTTTCAAAAGACCCGCCATGCGCAATGGCCGGATCAGAACTAATCACCGGATAAATCAATATCTGAAAATCAGGGCGCAGATTAATCTTAGTAGGATTATCAATTGTTGGATTTTTAAATTGGGTCGCTGCCGTGCTCGCTAAATGACCGCCAGCTGAAAAACCAAGAATACCCACTTTCGTGGGATCGATGCGAAACTCCGAAGCACGCTCACGCACCAGTTGCAACGCGCGCTGTGCATCTTGTAGAGGCGCAAGAGTTGGATTGGGTTGCAGTCGGCTATCGGGCAAACGGTATTTTAAGACAAATGCAGTCACACCCATCTCTGTGAATTTCTTGGCCACATCCGCCCCTTCATGTCCTGCTGCCAATATCCAATAACCTCCACCCGGACAAATGATCACGGCTGTTCCGTTGGCAATTCGTGCTTCGGGTTGATATACAATGAGAGAAGGTTCAACTACATCGCTGATTCGTAAAATACCATCTGCACCCATTTCTTGCTTTTCGCGAATAGTCGTGTTGGGAATTGAGTTCGGAATTCCGGATGAATACAAAGGAATGGTGGGTTGTGCCATAAGTAATGAAAGACTATTGAAACAAAGGAAGAGCAAACAAAGACGAATCATGTCAGAAATTTTTATTGTTGCGAGAGATATGTTTCTTGCGTGATGCGAAAGATAAACACTTCGTTACTATTATACATTGTTTTCGTGTCGCTGGTCATGCCGTTGCGTATAGCGACTTGAATAGAAGGCGAGTTGGTAACACTGATGATAGAAATCAAGGAAGGAGCCCATTGATTTTCGAAGGCCGTGATTTTACATTGTTGTGCCGCCTCGGATGCGAAACCTCTTCCACGGAAAGCAGGCATCAGCGAGTAGGCTATTTCCAGCTCGGTAATACCATCGACAGTTTGAACCACCAACCCGGCATGACCGATAAGTTTGCCAGAAGTTTTTTCGATGAGTGCGTTCATTCCACCGCGATTGTTTTGATAACGCCAAAGTTGTTTCTCGTACCAACGGGTACATTCTAGTTCCGGGTTGGTACGTTCTTCCTTCCAATAGCGAAAGGAGGCAGGGTCTTCAAAGAACTGGATCCACTCGGGAGTGTCCGACACTTGTATTTCGCGAAAGAGAATTCGCTCTGTTTCGATACCCGTGAGTAAAAAGCTCATGCGTCTTTCCGTTGGCGCAGTTGAAATACATTCCCTTCGGGATCTTTTCCATCGCAAAGATAGAATGGGTAATTATCGAAAGTAGTGATGGGTTGCATGCGTATGCCTTGTTGTGTCAGTTGATTATGGAACTGCTGGAGCGGTATGTCCGTCACGTCAAAAACCAATTTTACATTATTGTCGACCTGATAGTTGGGGTCATCTCCAAGATACTCCTCCGGAATTTGATGCAAGCCAAGCTCACACGAAGGTGTCTTCAGTAAAACCCATGTGGGGTATTCTTCGACCACTTCCAAGTGAAAGAGATCGCGATAGAATTTTTTCTGTTGCTCAATCTGGTGAACAAAAAGAATGATGGTGCTGAGGGAAAGATTCATTTAAATTAAGGTTGATGTGGACCAATATGAAATTGCAGCATAGTGAGTTTACTATCCACATACGTAATTGGCCGGTAAAAGTAATAGATCCAAAGCTGATCTTTTGGGAAGATGAGGTACTGCTTTCCATCTTGGTGCCATAACTCAATATGCGTAGCACGAAAAGCGATATAACTGCTCAGATACAGGAATACAACAATAGCTACCCACTTTATTCGTGTTATCTTCATGACTTTTCTAGATTGGTTTGCCAAGCCATTGTTCCAATTGTTGGATGCGTTGCTCAACCTCTTTCATTACGTGTGTGCGCACCGCATCCGCTTTGGGTAAAGATGGATAAACGGCATTTAGCGTAACGGTGGAAAGTCCGGGGGCCTTTCGTGTAACACGCACTTGCCATTCCACTGGTACCGCATCGGCCTGCGTCCAACTGATGAACTCCGGAGCGCGGACTTCCTTAAAATGACCTTGCATCACCTTCACACTTCCAAACCCGTGCATGGTGATATGCAAGATGCCGCCCGGAGTCGGATTGAAGGCAAGCACATACGAAGATTCTTCGGGTGACACCCACCATGCCTGAAAGGAAGTGGAGGTGGTACACGCGCTGAATATTTTCTCCGGATCGAAAGGCATATCGCGGGTTGATTGCAACTCTTTATCGGGTGAATGATCGCGGAGGGCGGTGATGGAATTGGTTAGTAAAAAGTGCGCAAGCTTCTCAAACTCTTCGGGCTGATTTTTATTGGAAAATAAAAACCGCTGGTTGTGTGCGAAAAACAGGATGAGCGATCTGCGCAAGGAACTTCGTAAATAATAGCGCTTTTCTTGCCACTCGTGTAGTTCTTCTAAATACAATGTTTGATTGGCTCCGATAATTTTGGTGACAAGCAACTGCGTGCCGGAAAGCTTGATGCGCTGATAAGCGGTCAGTGTAGTGTAAATTCCATAAATGCTGAGACCACAGAAAATGAGCCAGACAAAAGCAATGAAGCCGGATCCCCCGATCGCAATGGTGATGACGGAAGCGACTAGAAAAATGAGGGTGAGAAAAAAGTATAAGATGATGCGAAATGCCATGATGTATAATTGGACTTACTTATTAAATCGCGATTACGCGCGAGGTAAATATACCTATCTCTATAATCAAAAACTTACGCACGAACTAAATTCGAAGTGCAAGTAAACCGTTTGATACCCTTCGTGCTGTGCGCGGGCCAACGATTGAAGCGGCACCCCGCGGTGGAGCGCCTCGCGCCACGAGGAGTAGAGCGGAAAGCGTTCCGATAGCTATCGGAACACCTCGCCTCGAGTGGCAGGCCCCCTTATAAATGGGTTCTAAAAACAGAGGGTTTTGAGGGCAATATCGTTTAGCTTAGCCTGATTTCTAAACCTCACCTCGTTCCTCTCCACAAGAGAGGAGGTCGATGGAGCTAAACTAAACGACATTGATTTGAAGGCCACTTTTTTTCCGTTGGCATAGCTAGATTTCGTATTTTTGCACCCTAATCTTTATCAATTATGCCAGGAACCGAATTATTTGGAATAGAAGAACGCAAAGAGGTAAACGATGTGCTGGAAACGGGCATCCTTTTTCGTTACAATCATGATGCGCAGCGCAACAATATTTGGAAGGCGCGTGAGTTTGAGGCCGAAGTACGAAAAATCACCGGTGCTAAATTTGCGCATGCAGTATCGAGCGGATCAACAGCCGTAGCGTGTGCATTGGCTGCTGCCGGCATAGGCGCAGGCGATGAAGTGATTGTGCCTCCGTTTACCTACATCGCTTCGGTTGAAGCCGTATTGTATGCCGGAGCATTGCCGGTGTTTGCTGAAATTGATGAATCGCTGTGTTTGAGTCCGGAAGGAATTCGGGCGGCCATTACACCTAAGACGAAAGCGATCATGCTCGTGCACATGTGCGGTGGTATGGCCAAGTTGGATGAGATTTTACAAATATGTAAAGAGAAAAACATTGTATTGATTGAAGATGCCGGTCAGGCTTTTGGTGCTTCGTACAAGGGCACATCGGTAGGGCTTTTCGGAAAGACAGGCTGCTACTCATTCGACTTCTTTAAAATCGCTACGTGTGGTGAAGGAGGCGTGATGGTGACAAACGATGAACAAGCGTATCACTTCGCGGACAGCTTCTCGGATCACGGTCACGACCACGTGGGCAACAACCGCGGCATGGAAAACCATCCGGTGTTGGGCTTCAACTACCGCATTGGTGAAATTAACGCTGCGATTGGTTTGGCGCAAACGCGTAAGGTGCCTTTCATTCGCGAGAAGAACCGTGAATACAAAAAACTGCTGACAGCCGAGTTATCAAAAATTGACGGTGTAAGTTTCAGCACACTGGCTGACCCTTCCGGGGATTCGGCAAAGTTCCTCAATATTTTGTTGCCCGATACCGAAAGTGCGAAGCGCACTGTAGCTGAGTTTAACAAAGCAGGTGTGGCGGGATTCAACTATTGGTTTACGAACATGTATCACTTCATCAACCAGTGGAACCACTTGCGTGATTTGAAATCTTCGGCTCCTCTTGCGATCCATTTATTGGGTGCTCCGCAAGATTACAACAATCTCAGCTTACCGAAATCGCAAGAGGTGGTGGGGCGATTGATTTCATTTGGAATCCGTTGCACGTGGAAGGAAGAAGAAGTGAAAGCGCTGGCGCAGAAAATTGCTGGATGCATTAAAAACGCATTGGCAACAGTGCCTGCTTAGAATTTAATGAGGATGTCATTGTAATAATGACATCCTTTTTTTAAAGAATTACGCGAAGGAACTGAAATGATAATTCCTTGTAAAAATGCCTCTTAGTGCCTTCGTGACTTTGTGGCAATATTTTCAATTACTTTTAGAAAAATCAGTATGCACAAAAATTTCAAAGGAATCGAGA
>JAJTHV010000236.1 GCA_021300095.1 Flammeovirgaceae bacterium
ACGTTGTCGCGGGGGGAGTGGGGCCGATTGGAGAAGGTTGTTGAGGAGAAACTGCAGCCTCATTGTTCGGAATTTTCCCATTGGGGCGACGGTGGCGGCGTGGTTGACGAGGCCCAGGACTCGGGAGATTTCTTGTGGCGTGCAGCCGTCCCTGGCGTCGTTGGACAGGAGGGTGGCGATGAAGTCGCGTGCCTTTTCCCGTTTGTCCAGGGGCCATGCGACCTCCATTGTGCGAGAATTGATGTGGAAACCTAGGAACGTTGAGGTGTGTGTCGGGTGGTTGTTCCATTTGAGTGGGTTGATGCAGGGGGGTCGGTTGGGGTCGTCTTCGGGTGCGCCGAACGTGGCGTAGGCCGCGTTGACGCTGGCGGCGACGGCAGTGGGAAAAAATTGACGGGCGTGGGCGACTCCGGTGTCATCGACGAAGGCAGGCATCCGATATTCCGGAGTGCCGTCGGGGTGGATCAAAATCCCTGGGTTCAGTGTGTCCGCGGTGGCCTGGTTGAAGGTGGTGTCGCTGGGCGGGGGCGGGGGAATGGTCAGGCGGGTGAGGAGGGGAGTGGAGAATGCCGAGGGTTGGAGTGGCAAGTGGTGGGCCAGGTGGCCTCTTGCTTCGCCGAGGAGCATGTAGAGGCTCGGGGAGTTGCGTGCACCGAAAATCAGGGAAACCGGAATAATAAGCCATTGGTCCCAAACTGAGGCGAAGGCCGGGGCGACTTCTGGGTGGTACAAAACGCGACGGAATGCGGCAGAGATGTCGTCGGTTGTTTGGAGGATGTCGTCCGCTGGGAAGGAGATTCGCAGGTTCCAAATCCAGGAGAGGTATCGGGTGAAGGCTGTTCCATAATGGATGGGTGGGTTGTGGTCATGGTCCTGCCCGGGGGATGGGATCTGATCGTTGAGGTTGCCGATGTCCTCGGGGCCGAGCGTGGATGACGGGTCGACGCAGAGCCGTGGTTTGGGGTCCCTGTACCGGTAGGCCATTCGGAACATGGAAAGGAGGAGGCCTGGGATGAAGCGCCACAGGAAGCGGGGGAGGATGATGTGGTAGGACAATTGCTCCTCCTTACTGAGAGTGGTGACGAGGTCGGCGCTGTTCTCGCGGACGGATTTGGGAGGTTTTTTGAGGTTTCGGAGGGCGCAACTGGTGTAGTCGGAGGTGAGGTGGGCTTTCAGTGGGGCGCCTTGAGTACATATGGCGAATGCTCGGTCGAAATCCGGTGATGGGAAGCCGGGGGGTGGGTCGCAATGGCGGACGGTGTTGAAAGTGGAAAGCATGTCGGACCAGTCGCGGTGGGCGTTGGTGTAAGGTCCCCGCAGCCATCGGATAAGGTCGCCGTAATCGCAGTTGAATCTCAGGAAGGCGCAGCCCATGAGGTGGACGCGGTGCGGGTGGATGGGGGCTGAGGTCGGGGCGGGTCTCGGCTGAAGGAGGGGGGATAGGTCGATCGAGGATGCTTGTTGCCGAAGTGCTGCGTAGGCTTGAAAAACTGGCATATCGGTTGCGAGGCGTTGTCGGTCGCGGGGTTGGAGGTAGTCCCAGGTGAGGTGCAGGATGAAGAACACTGGGGGTTGGGTGTTGGCGATGGTGTGTTTGTTGTCGCGGGTGCCGAAGCCTCGGTAGCGGACTGGCCGTGGGTTCCAGGGGGGTATGAGCGGGTGGTGGTCGAAAATGGACTGGTTTTGGAAGATGGTGCCGGTGGGCGCGTGGGCACGGGTTGGCGTTGGGGCCATCTGGGATGGGAAGGGTTGGTGGGCTGCGTTTGAAGGGCCGTGTGAGGGGGGGATGGGAGCGAGGGGAACAAGGTACTTAGCGCCTACCTAAGAAATCCCGGAAGGCTTGGGAGGGTTTGAAGTACCGTTTGATGTCGTCCGATCCCAAGAATGCGAAAAGGTCGTCGAAGTACTTATCGGACGCGAGTTGGCGGCATCGTTGGGCATCAGCCAAGTCCAGGTGAACGTGGGGGCATTTGCGGCCGTCCCTTGGGTGGCATCCGCCGCTGGTGTCGGTAGTGAACTTGAAGCAGAGTTGCTGGGGAGAAGACGCGGTCCCTAGTTTCGGGACGGTTAATTTGTTGTGGTCGGGACGTGACGAGTTGATGTCGCGTAGGACGGCGCTCAGGTGTTTGTTGGACGGGTCGATGGGTTGGATGAGGGGAGATTTTGCCGATTGGGTACGAGTGGACTCACCTGGTGTGTCGTCGCTCCGTCGGGATGGGTGGCGAGTGGGGCCCTGTTGTTGGGGGGTTGTGCGATTGCGGTGGTCGCCAGGGCGAGTGTGGGAGCTCGTTCGGTGGCCGCGGGGTAGGAAACATGGTGGGGTGATTTCGTTAAAGATGCCTTCCCGTGGGGTTGGGCGCTCGAGTTGGGCAATGGAGAATACGGCGATATCGGTGTCCCACGCTTGTAAGAGGGGGAGGAGTGGCTCGCGGGACGAGGCGTCGACGATGGGATTGAGGAGGATGAGGTGTGGATTGGACGCGGCGGAAGCGGCGCGGTAGGTGTCCCCTGGTGAGAATTTTTCTTCCTGCCAGGTGTCGAAGATGTCCCAGAGTTTGGAGATGGCACAGAAGACCGCTTTGGTGTAGGCTTCGCGGGCGTGGGTGGCGTCCCATGCGATCTGGAAGGATCGGTCGGAGAAAATGTCCGCCAAGAACAAGAGTCGGCCTGCTAGGGGTGAGAACCGAGAGAAAGAACTGTGGCCCGCCCCAAGAATAGTCGCGTCGTGGATGTCGTTGAAACATAGGTGGAAGAGGAAGATCATGTTGCGGATGATGTCGAAAATCTTCAGGGCTTCCAGGCCTCCGGTGGGAATGCGGTTGTCGGGAACGGTGTGGTGCTCCGGGATGGAGGTGATGAAGTGCCAAGGGGTGAGGAAGGTGGATGGTTCGTCTTGACCACTGACGAACGCCCCTGGTTTGAAGGAGAAGGAAAGCAGCGCGGTAATGATGGGTGGCTTGAACCATGCCGGGTTGATGCGTCCGGGGGGGCCGCGTTTTTTGGCGTCGCGGAGTGCTGTGGTGGCGCGCTGCTGAAACCATTCCGTCAGTTGGGCGAGGGCGTGGTGGGAGGATGTGCGGCGGTATGCCTCCTGGAAATGGGGAAGTAGGGCTGGGTTTAGGTGTCCGGGTGCGCACCACCAGTCCGATGGGTATTGGGATCTTGGGAGGGACAATGTGATTGGCTTTGGGTCCGTGAGATCGATGCACCGGAAGGCTCCCCAGTGGGCGATGCGGTGGACGATGTCCCTGTATTGGACGTTGGTGGAGTGCATGAGGGCTGGGCGGAAGTGGAAGGCGACAAGGTTTTTGTCGTCTTTCGGCGAGGATGGGTCCGTGGGTTCGATGGGTGTACACTGACGGAGGGCAGTGGTCAGTGCTGGGGACAATGGGTGGAGCGGAGCTGCTGGTGGGAATGGTGCTTGTCCTTCTTGGAAACATGGAAGGCGCCATGGATCGGAGGTCCCTGTATTGGCAGACGCGGCGAAGATGGTGTCGTTCGGGTCGTGGACGGGGATCGGGGAGTTGTGGGTTGGTGGGGCGGCGCGGGAGAAGCGCGGGCTTCGTCGGGTTGGGGTGGTGAGGGAAGGGGGTAAGTCTCGCCGCCGCTGGTGGGGGGGGGATGTGCCGAACGAGGGCGCGGTGTGGTGGTGCGACTCGTCTGGGAGGATGGGGGGGGGCGAGGTGGGCGTCGCGGTTGGTTCGGCGAGAGACGAGAATTGGAAGGAGGCAGGTTGCTTGGCGGGGGGTGAGAAGGCGAAGGTGGCTGGGTTGGTCGGGCGTGTCTCAGGGGGTTGCGTGGCTGCCGGTTGCTTGGCGGGGGAAGAGAAATCGAAAGTGTATTCGAAAGTGGCTGGGTTGGTCGGGCGTGTCGCCGGGGGGCGCGGGGCCCTGGGTCGCTTGGCAGGGAGGAGAAGTCGAACGTGGCTTGGTTGTGTGGACTTGTCGCG
>JAJTHV010000297.1 GCA_021300095.1 Flammeovirgaceae bacterium
CACCAGCTATTGCTTCGTATTTTATTGAATTGAAGGCAATACCACGCACGGAGATGATCGCTCTTTACGAATCAGGAAAATCGACTCTTTCCCAATACACGAAACAAGGAGAACTGATCACACGTACTTCCGCTTGGATATCTGTCGTTATTATTTTACTTGCGCTTGTCAAATACAAAACTGCCAAAAAATGAATCTTGCCGAACTGGAAAAAAAAGTGATTAGCCTGTGTGAAGAGGTGGGAGCCTTTATGCGTAATGAATTGAAAAATTTCGATCGCACTAAGATTGAACAGAAAGGCAGCTTCAGCAACCTGGTTTCGTATGTTGATAAAGAAGCCGAAACAAAATTGGTACGCGAACTAAGTACGTTGCTTCCCGGCTCTGGCTTTTTAGGTGAAGAAGGAACCGATTCCGAAGGCAGCAACGAATACAAGTGGATTATCGATCCACTCGATGGCACTACGAATTTTTTACATGGGCTTCCCATTTTTGCGATTAGCATTGGACTAACCCGGAACAACAAGACTATTTTAGGAATTGTCTATGAAGTAAGTCACCAGGAATGTTTTCATGCGATTGAAGGCGGACCTGCGTATTGTAACGATCAAGTCATCCACGTCTCTCCGATTCGGACATTAAACGAAAGTTTATTGGCTACCGGATTTCCCTATTATCACACGGAGAAGAAAGACAACTACCTCGAAATTATTAAAACTTTTCTCGAACAGACCCACGGCATTCGAAGATTGGGCAGTGCCGCGATCGACCTGGCATATGTGGCTTGTGGACGCATGGAAGGTTTCTTTGAGTATAATTTGAAACCATGGGACGTAGCGGGCGGTGCCTTTATCCTTCAACAAGCAGGAGGCAAAGTCACCGACTTTTCAGGTGGAGATAATTATCTATTCGGTGGCGAACTATGTGCTGCAGGTGCGGTGCATGTCGAAATGCTAAAAGTTATTCAAGACAAGTGGTGAGCATTCCGTAAATAGAATGAAACGAAGTCATCCATGAAAAAAAGTCTACTTCGATACGCTCTACTTTCAACACCTATTCTGGCAATCTATGCCTTGTCACCGATACTTATTTTTGAAATAGAACCTCGTCCTGAATTCCCGACCATTATCATCGGGATGTTGCTAAATATCTCTGTTGTATGGGCGATCAATATCTTTATCACCTTACGGCTTCAGCAATTGGTAAATTGGAAACGCTATTTGCTTAGCTACTTCCTTCAACTACTATTTCAGGCTATTTTATTTTTTGTAAGTGAATTTATCACGATGCGACCCGATATCGCAGAAAAATACATGAGTTACCCTGTTCTCATCTCAATCAGTTTCAATGCTGTTATTATTCTATTGTGTAATTCCGTAGAGAATGCCTACAAAAAAAATATTGCTGAACTTGAAAATCGTGAGCTAAAATTTCAAAATAGTGAAGCGCAAAAGCAGCTCTTACTTCGCCAATTACACCCGCATTTTTTATTCAACGCGTTAAGCGTTCTTAAATCGCTGATAAAAGAAAAGCCGGAAGCTGCGGAAGATTATTCTATAAAACTATCTGACTTTCTGCGCTATTCTGTGAAAGCCTCTGCACAAACACTGGTGGCGTTACGAGAGGAATTATCTTTCACTACAGGTTATATTGAACTACAAAAAGTACGATTCGAAAATAATTTTTCCTTTAAGCTGGAAGTACCTGAAACTGCACTTCGGATGCAAGTTCCCGTCTTCGCGATTCAAACCTTGGTTGAAAATGCATTTAAGCACAATTACTTTACAGAGAAGAATCCGCTTCATATTCGCATTTCTTATGCCGATCATAAACTAACTGTAGAAAACAACAAGGCTTCTCTAAAAGTCACGGAACGCAGTGGAATGGGCTTAACCAACTTAAATCAACGACACCAGTTAATTACAGGACAAGCGATAACTATTGAAGATCGTGAACAGTCTTTTTCCGTAACAATTACTTTGTTGGAAGTATGAAAATTGTAATCGTTGAAGATGAAAAATGGATTGCAAAAGATCTTGCACAAACAATTACTTCGATCGAGCCCAGTGCTGAAATCATCACAACACTTCACTCCGTAGAAGATGCCATCAACTACTTTCAAGCAAACCCTAAACCGGATTTGATCTTTTCAGATATTGAGCTGGGTGATGGATTAAGTTTTCAGATTTATGAAAAGATTGTAAATCATCCACCTATCATTTTCTGTACGGCCTTCAATGAATATGCACTAGAAGCTTTTAAAACAGCCGGCATCGACTATCTATTAAAGCCGTTTAGCAAATCCAGTGTAACGAAAGCATTGGAAAAGTATCAAAAGCTTAAGAATACATTTGCCACACCTGCCACCGATTTTAATGCGATAATTAATTTATTAGGTAAAACGATTCAACCCAAAAGCCAGTCAGTAGTCGTTTATCAGGGCGATAAGATCATACCTATCGAAGGATCTCAGGTTGCGCTATTTTTTGTGGAAAACGAAAATATATATGCGTATACTTTCGATCAGAAGAAATTTCTGGTCAATGAAAAAATGGAAGCTCTTGAACTAACCTTCAGTCCATCCTTCTTTCGAGCCAACAGGCAGTTTCTGGTGAATCGAAAAGCTGTGAAAGACGCTGCCAATTCTTTCAACCGGAAGATTACCGTTAACCTAATTATTCCATTCAAAGAGCCCATTCAGGTGGGAAAACTGAAGGTTACTGAGTTTTTAGAATGGCTAAAAAGCCATTAGTTCTCTCCATTGTATTGAAGTGTTGTCCACTTCACCCCTTCTTTTGTCCACTTCACCTATAAACTCATTCATGAAGTAGGAGCTTACTAGAATTTTTGTGTCGTAAACAGAGCAAATCATGACACAAAATCAAAAGCAAATCATTCTAACGGCAGTTATGCTCATCAGCTTTCTGGCCGTTCGCGCACAAACAGCATCTACCATTGTAGGGCAATGGAAAGATGAAAAAGAACCAGAGCGTCAGATGGAGTTCTATCTCGATAAAGATGGCCTTTACTACGCGAAGGTAGTCAACTCCAAGAAGAAGGACATTGCGAATGGACAAGTGCTTGTAAAGAAACTACAGTACGATGAAAGTACGCAAACATTCAAGGGCATGATGTCTCCCCCGGATGCAAATCTTGAGCTAAAAGCTACCGTATCTTTTCTAGCCACCGATAAATTAAAAATTGTTGCTAAAAAGGCCTTCCTCACGAAGACACTCATCTTAGTTCGTATCAAATAATCAGAAAACTAAAAAGCATAGAAATGAAACTGGTATTAAGTCTACTATTCA
>JAJTHV010000185.1 GCA_021300095.1 Flammeovirgaceae bacterium
CAGGCGTATTTGCTCAAATTGGGTCGAAAGTAGTAGACACAGCTACCCTTGTTTTGCTCGATCTGGCCAAAGAAGCACTGACCGAATTTTTAAAAAACCGGAAACAGAAAGATGGCAATTCTTAAAAACTTAGAAGCGCGCTACCGCGAAGGAAAAAAATCCATTGCTGTTCTGGTTGATCCGGATAAGGTGGAAGATCCTTCGGAACTTGATCCGCTAATTCGCTTGGCCAATGAAAATTGTGTCGACTTCTTTTTTGTAGGCGGAAGTTTGGTGACTACCACCAACATGGGCGATGTGATCAAACACATCAAAGAGAATGTTTCCATACCAGTGGTATTGTTTCCCGGCAGCTCACTACAAATAGAACCATCAGCCGATGCGATTCTCTTTCTTTCACTCATTTCAGGTCGCAATCCCGATTTGTTGATTGGTCAACACGTCATTGCCGCTCCAATTTTGAAAAGCAACAAACTGGAAGTGATGCCCACCGGCTACTTGCTCGTTAATTCCGGCAAAACAACATCGGTTGCGTATGTAAGTAATACCACGCCACTACCGGAGGATAAGTACTCTTTGGCTGCTTGCACCGCGTTGGCAGGAGAGATGCTCGGCTTACGCCTGATTTACCTCGATGCAGGAAGTGGAGCCGAGCGCGAAATCAACGCGAAAATGATCAGTACTGTGCGTAAAACCATTAATGTACCGTTGATTGTGGGTGGAGGCATCAACACCAGCCGCAAGGCAATTACTGCTCTGGAGGCTGGAGCTGATCTTATCGTGATCGGCAATGCGCTTGAAAAAGATCCTAACTTGCTCACTGAAATTGCGGACAAAATCTACGATTGGAACCAGAGCGTGAAGACGGAGAGGTAGCTTGCAGGAATCATCATTGTGGTTTAATTTTGATCTATGGCGATTATAAAATCTATCTCAGACTTAAAAAACAAGTCAAATGAGATTTCCTCATTGGCGCATTCGAATCAAGAACCAATTTTCATTACAAAAAATGGGGAAGGAGATTTAGTCGTTCTTTCTATCCAAGAATATCGTAAGATGAAACTACAACTTGATTTATTTGCGAAACTTTCGGTTGCAGAACAGGAATGGAATGAAGGGAAAAGAGGCAGATCATCTAAGGATGTTATAAAATCACTAAAAAGTCGTTTGGCAGAGCGTGAAAACTAAAGTCAGTCTTCTCCCTAAGGCAGAAGAAGATTTAAAGGAGATTATTGACTATATCGCTATTGACCGACCTATCGTTGCCGCTAAAATGATTTCTCGATTTGACTCAGCATTTGAACGGTTAGAGAGGAATCCACTTATTGGGAATAGATCAAAAGAAAGCAGACTTAGGGTACTTGGCTATAGATTTCTGGTAGTAAGTTCTTATATCATTTTTTACAAAGTTCAACCCAAATTCGTTTTTATCTACCGGATACTCCATGGAGCCCGCAATTATTCAGAGATATTGTGATTCCAACTAGCTGTTAATCCATGATAGGTGGGATTACACCAAAAACTTTCGTTTCCCAATCCCTAATAAATTCCTATTTTTGCACACCCATTTTGGGCAAAAAACCCTTAAATCATGGAAAAAAAGATAGTTCGGGTAGGAAACATAGAGTGCGGAAGCGATGAGCTTTTCCTCATTTCTGGACCTTGTGTAATCGAAGAGGAGAAAATAATGATGGAAACAGCCGAAAAACTGAAGGGTATTTCGGAGCGTTTGAAAATTAAAATCATCTATAAGTCGTCTTTTCAGAAAGACAATCGCAGCAGCCTGAAGTACTATACCGGCCCCGGTTTGTCAAAAGGCGTTGCGCTTTTAGCAAAAATAAAGGAGCAATTCGGATTCCCGTTATTGACAGACATTCACTATCCCGACCAGGCGAAAGCAGCCGGTGAAGTGATTGATGTATTGCAGATACCGGCTTACTTGTGCATGCAAACCGACTTGATGGTGGCTGCCGCAAAAACGAACCGCGTAATCAACATCAAGCACGGCCAATTTTTAGCACCGGATAACATGAAGCACCCGGTTGGGAAGTGTGTAGACAGCGGCAACGACCAAATCATTTTGACCGAGCGTGGCTTTACATTCGGATACAACGATTTGATTGTAGATCCGCGCAGCTTCTACCACATGAATAAAATCGGATACCCGGTTGTATTTGACGTAACGCACGCCATTCGTAAGTATGGAATTCCAAGTGCCGATGCAAAAGGTGGCGCCCGCGAATTTTTGCCAGTGCTTTCACGCGCGGGTATAGCTGCGGGTGTAGATGGCGTATTCATCGAAGCACATCCCGATCCCGACAAGGCTTTGTGCGATGCAGCCAGCCAGCTAAACATCAATCAACTCGAAGAATTTTTAAAACCGCTTATTGAATTACACAATGTGGAAGTGAAGTTCCGCGAAAAATCTCTTATCACTCATTAAAAAAACGTAACACATGGAATTGTATTTAGACTCAGCCGACCTAAAGGAAATTGAAGAAGCATTTCAGCTTGGCTTTTTAAACGGACTTACTACTACCCCTACCTTCATGCACCGCGGTGGTGTAACAGATGTAGATGGTTTGATTGTAAAATTATCCAAGATCGTTCCGGTTCTTCAGATCGAAGCATTGGGAAACAATGCCAATGAAATTTTAGCAGAAGCGAAACGTCAATTAGACTTAGGTCTTGATCCAAAGAAAACCGTTTTCAAAATTCCGGTTTCTTTAGAAGGCGTGAAGGCTTGTAACTTATTGCGCAAAGAAGGTTTATTAGTAAACGTGCATTTGATTTACACGCTGCAACAAGCTTACATGGCGATGCACGCAGGTGCTACATACGTGTGCCCGTTGGTTGGTCGCCTGCAAGATCAAGGTCACGATGCATTGGATTTAGTGAGCCAATGTGTAATGGCAGTTGATCATTATGGTTACGATACGAAGATCATGTTCTCTTCTGTTCGTCATGCCGAGCACGTGCGCAATGCCATCAATGTGGGTGTGCACACCATCACTGCTCCTTGGAAAGTGATGAAAGCATTGACCGATAACAACCTGACTGCTTTAGGAACACAGCAATTTGTAGAGCATACTAAATTGATGACTGTTCGTGTGAAAGATGTGGTGAGCAGCAAGAATCCAATTGTTACTTCGGACACTTCTGTAACCGATGCGTTGGTGAAAATGACTGAATATGGTTTTGGTAGCATTACGGTTACGAAAGACAACCAAGTGGTAGGTGTGTTTACCGATGGCGATTTGAGAAGAAAGTTACAGGAAAGCGGTCGTGAAATATTGACAAAGAAGATCGGTGAGTTTGAATACAAACAACCCGTATCAATTGATTCAGATGCGTTGTTAAATGACGCAGCTGATTTGTTCAAGAAAACAAAAGTCGACACTATTTTGGTTACTGAAGGGGGCAAGCCGGTAGGCATGCTTGACATTCAAGACCTGAAAGATTAATCATTTCATTTTTTGGAAGCGGCCGGTATACAATCTTTATTCACTGAAGCAGGTGGAAGGTTTTGCATACCGGCCGCTGACATTCAGCGCAAGCTGGAAAAAATCAAAGCGTTTGTTTTTGATTGGGATGGCGTTTTCAACGATGGCTCCAAACGCGACCTGACTGGCAGTGGCTTTTCTGAGCCCGATGCCATGGGTACGAATATGCTGCGCTTCAGCTTTTGGCTTCAAAACCAATCATTGCCAATTACAGCCATCATCACCGGAGAGGAAAACGAATCGGCTGGATTCTTAGGAAAACGCGAACATTTTACGGCCATCTATTTCAAGGCTTCGAACAAAATCAAATCGTTTCACCATTTTTTAAATGCGCATCAACTGAAAGGTGAGGAGGTTGCTTTTGTATTTGATGATGTGTTGGATTTGGCGGTAGCGCGCGAATGTGGCATTCGGATAGCGTGCCATCGAAAAGCAAACCCGCTTTTTAATCAACATCTCCTAGAGTTTCATTTATGTGATTATTTCACTTCGGGTCCTTCGTATCATGTGCGCGAGGCAAGTGAGTTGCTGGTTGGCTTGTGTGGTAATTACGATGAGGCGATTCAGAATCGCATGCATTTTACAGAAACATATCAAACCTATTTGGCACAACGCCAGCAAGTAGTGACGGAAGTTTTTGTTGGTATCAGTTAATTGGTTTTGAGGCATTTTGAGGTAGCGAAAAGCTGAACGTGCTGCCTTTGCCCAGCGTGCTTTCGCACCATATTTTTCCACCATTTTGTTCTACAAATTCTTTGCACAATACGAGCCCTATACCTGTTCCCTTTTCTTCGCGGGTGCCCAGGGTGGATATACCTTTCAGCGAAAAAATATTTTCTAAATATTTAGGCGGAATGCCAGTGCCGGAATCAACAACGGAAACGATCCAGAGATTGTCTTTCGGTTGGATGATGCATCGTACGGAGCCCCCCGAGTTGGTAAACTTAATAGCGTTTGAAAGCAAGTTTCGGATGACGGTGAGCGTCATGTTTTTGTCGCCAAATGCTTTGGCGTGATCCATAGATTCTAAACTGATTCGAATCTTTTTTTGCTCGATTTCACTATGCAACAAATCGATGGTGGTTTTCGCTAACTCGTCTAAATGTATAGGTTGAGGAGAGTATAACTCGCCTTGTATTTGCGTGCGCCCCCATTGCAATAAGTTTTCAAGGAAATAAGTGGTTTGGATTAACTGCGTATCCAGGCTTTTGGCCAATTCATTAAATTCATCTTTTGAAAGCACACCCATTCGTAAAATGGAGAGCGTTCCTTTCAATGAGTTAAGCGGCCCTTTTAAGTCGTGCGCTACAACGGAAAACAATTTATCCTTCACTTCATTCAACTCTTCCAACTGTTCATTTTTATTTTGAATCTCTTCGGTTCGATCTTTTACTTCTTGCTCCAGTTTTTCTTTGGCCAAGTGTTCCAGTTGAAGTTCTTTTTCCTTCGCCACCTGATTTTCTTTGACGAGAAGATTGATGCGATCGCCCAGAGCAAACGAGATGAAAAGCGTTTGTAAAATACCACCGATATAGAGCGCCATATCAGTTAACCAATTGGCGGGAATGAAACCTAAATTACGTAAAGAGAAAAGTGCGGCTGCCAGCAGCAGCGCCACCCAAGCCAGCAAGAAATAGCGCGCAGGCCGATATTTTTTATAGAAGCAATAGCTTGCGCAAATTAAAATCAACAGACAATTTAAAAAGGTAAGTACATGCAGCGCTTTAAAGGATACCGGGAACAACAAAATAATTGCAACGGCTCCAATGGTAACAATGATATTCGCCTTCAGAATAGAGTCAAGAGTAGGACTGAATGACTTTAGATTTAAAAAGGAGCGTGTAAGAGCGGCTGAACACACTATAAATAAGGGTCCACTGAATACGGTGAAGAGGTGTTCGGATGGAATGTAATTTCCATACACATAAAAAAAACCGTAGCCCTGGAAAAAGGCAATTACATTGGTGCCGGAGGCAAGCGCAAACACATAATACAGAGTGGTTTTATCGCGGATGGAAAAGTATAAAAAGAGATTATAGAAAATCATAATTAGCATCATCCCATAAAAGATGCCATTGATAAATTGTATACGGTATTGGCCGTTGCCAAATTCTTCTTTGCTCCAAATAGTTATGGGTACTTGCATAGAAGAGGTTGATCGAATTTTTAGATAGAGAGTTACACTCTCTTGGGTGCTGAGTGGAAGGGAAAATGTGACATGCCGGTGTTTTATTTCTCTAGTGGCCATTGGGTAGTGATCGCCACCCGTTTTGTGATGCCATCCAGCAGTATCCTGGTAAAACAAATCAACGCTGTCCAGCGGAGGGTAGGCAACCTCTATCAGCCAATCGTGAATAGCCGAATGATTTTTAAGTGTAATTTTAAACCAATGAGTTGCGTTATCAAAACCAAACGAAGGCGCTCGTTGTGCATGAAGCGAGTCAAAGTGCATGGAAGAAACATCCTGAATAGAGAGCCTATTTTTCTCATCACGCAAATGCCCCATTCGTCCAAGCACCTCCACCGATTGATTTTTTTCACTAAGCACAACAAAAGGAGTGCTTTGAGAAAAAATCCTGTCTCCCGCTAGGAGAAAGAAAAGGTTTAGCAACAATCGCGCGTACAGGGAGCCACTCATTTCAATGGGAGATAACTGCCTGCTAAGATAAAATAATTATACCACCTTTTTCCGAATCTGTTTGGCGTAGGTGCGGCTTACAGGAAAGCTTTTACCGCTTTGCATTTTCACCACCATGCCTCCGTTAAAGTGACGTTCGATTTCTTTCAGGTAATTCACATTGACAATGGTAGATCGGTGTACCCGAATGAAGATATCCGGGTTCATCATTTCTTCCAGTTTGCCAATGCCCGAAGAACTCACAAATTGATCGTTTTTGGTAGAAATGATGGTATAATCGCCAGAAGCTTCTAAGTAAATGATTTCTTCTACGGGCAGATTGAAGAGCTTTTCTGATTTCTGCACAAAAATATGCGAGTCGTAACTTCCCTTATGATTGACTTGCCGCAAGCTACCCAATAAATTTTCGAGCCCTCCCTCTTCCATTTTTTTGCGTTTGAGTGCCCGTGTCACGGCCTGTCGGAAACGATCTTCATCCAAAGGCTTTAAGAGATAGTCAACGGCATTTTTTTCAAACGCTCGAATCGCATATTGATCATATGCAGTAATGAATATGACATATGGCTCATGATCAATTTCAT
Organism: Flammeovirgaceae bacterium; assembly: GCA_021300095.1. Taxonomy (GTDB): domain Bacteria; phylum Bacteroidota; class Bacteroidia; order Cytophagales; family Cyclobacteriaceae; genus ELB16-189. Next base: position 6,723 of record JAJTHV010000185.1, read on the forward strand.
CCAGCACTTCAAACCCGGTCATGCCCGGCATCTGCACATCCAGAAAAATAAGGTCAGGTTTTAGTTTATTAATTTTTTCAACGGCTTCCGACCCTTTTGCACATTCGTCTAATAACTCAATGTCTTCCATCGATTCTAAGTATTCGCGCAAAAGATCACGCGCCAGTTTCTCGTCATCGATGATAATGCAGGTCGATTTAGTCATATACTTTTCGCTTCTAATTTTTCTTCTTTTGTTACCACCATTTTTTCTTCTACAAAAAATCGAACGCTGTATCCATTTTCAGTAGCCACTACTCTTAATCCCGACTGGGGCCCGAAGTAACTCTTCAGCCGTAAATCCGTGTTGGCCATACCAATGCCGCTCGAACTTCCATCCATTACCTTTTTTGCTTTTGAGCCCAGCCCGTCATCACGCACTTCAAACATGATTACCTTTCCGGATCGTCTGACCAACAGCGAAATGGTTCCTCCATCTTCTTTTGGCCCTATCCCATACTTCACCGAGTTTTCAATTAAGGGCTGCAGAATCATCGGAGGTATTTCAATATTCAGGCAGGTTATATCAATATCCTTCTCAAAACGTAACCGATCGCCAAAACGTACTTGTTGAATTTTTAAATAATTTTCAATGAACTCAATTTCATCACTCAACTTCACCATCTCCTCGCTGTGTGCGTCCAATGCATAGCGAAAGATATCCGAAAGGTTAGTGATTACTTTTCGCGCTTGTTCTTTGCTCGTATTCACCAATGTGCTGATCGAATTCAAGGTGTTGAACAGAAAGTGCGGATTGATCTGTGACTTGAGAAGAGAAATTTGCATTTCTTTATTTTTAATAGCCAGTAGGCTCTTTTCTTTTTCCTGCCGTTGGATTCCCTGGAAATACCGAATCACATAATAGATACCCACTGTAATGATATACTGATCATGGAAACGGAGGGCTTCCCAACTCAACAACTCCAACATGTATTCCTTCCAATGCTCAAAGTAAACCAGCCCATCCATGTAATCATTGAAATAGTAGGAGAGTGTGCCCATTAAAAAAAAAGAAAGAAATTATTCCAATCACGTGTCCCGCAATTTGAATAACTGGCTTGAATGAGGAGAGCCAATGCGACCACAAAAAAATTAATATGATGAAAAGACACAATGCTTCGTAAAGGAAGAAGGCATTCCAAAGCACATAATAAGCTGGATTTACCAACTGCCATTCAATAATGGCGCTGATGGCAAAATTGATAAAGTACCAAAGGCAGATAAGCCAATAGGCACGTTTCCAAATTTTCGGTATGCGATCAAGAAATTTCAAGAAGGTAAGTTTCTCTATAAAAATAACAATTTGTAGGTAAACACTTTTGAATAAACCAACTCAGCGGTAAAATGACATATATTTCGTTGGATGGCGATAATCTACCAACTAATTAAGTGCTAACTTGGGCGGAGTATTGCCGATATGAAGTATTGCATTACCTGTTTGTGGATTTTGATGGCCTGGTTTTGTGAGGCACAGCGTATCACCATTTCTGGTCGAATTGTGGATAAAGAGAACAATGAAGCTCTTTCTTTTGCATCCATTGGCATTAAAGGCAAAGCACTAGGCACCATCAGCAACCTGCAAGGTGATTTTGATTTTCATATTGACAACAATTTGCGCAACGATATTTTGGTAGTGAACATGCTTGGTTACAAGTCGTTTGAGCAACCGGTTTGGTCGGTACTGACAGATTCGCTGCTGATTCGGCTGGAGCGTGCAAACTATTTGCTTCAAGAAGTTACGATCAAAGATTCATTGAATGGAGGGGACATTATGCGCATTGCGCTTTCGCGGATGGCTGAGAACTATCCGGATCAACCCTTTTTGATGGAAGGTTTTTATCGCGATTTAAAGAAAGTAGCAGACACCTATATTTCACTGCTGGAGGCAGCAGTTGAAATTTATGATGAAAATTATCAGCCGCCCCGCAATAAGTATAAGTTGCGCGAACGGGTTGCATTAAAACAAGTGCGTAGAAGTTTAGGCTATGGAAGCAAATTCACTACATTTTTTGATCAGGGAAACTTATTAGAGGATCTTCTACTTCACAATAGCATCCGCTATCGCCACCTGTCGGAAGAGGATGAATTTTTAAACATGCTGGCTCGAGAGAAAGACAGTTATTTCAACAACCAACCGGTTTATGTGATTTCGTTGGCGCAAGATGGTATGAGCATGTTTGTGGATAAAAAAACATTTGGCATCATTCATCTGGAAGACGAAAATATTTCGGATGATTTTGTTGGAAAAAAAGGCGGGATGATCAGTAAGTTGGTAAAAGTTAAGCGAGTGGTCGATTTTAAATCGTATGAAGGAAAACTGTATCTCAATTACCTCACAGTAAATTCTCAGATCAACTGGTACGATGCCAAAACAGAAGTTTTGAAATTTGAAACAGAATTGCAGCAACAACTTTTAATCAATGCCATTGATAGCAATACGAAACGCAAGATTAACTCCCGTCAGAAAATGAAAAGTTATGGTTTGCAGTTTCAGGATGACGCCTACGATAAAAACTTTTGGGACAACTATAATGTGATCAAAGAAAGTGCTCTCGACAAAAAAATCATTTTGGATTTAGAAAAAGAAGAGTCCCTGGAAAGCCAGTTTACAGATGGCAATTAATATCCGAAGTCGCCTAATCCTTGTCGTATCAGCACAGGTTCTCCGGACGTAAAATCGATGATGGTAGATGGAATGTTTCCGCCTTGCCCGCCACTAATCACCATATCGACTTTGTTCTTAAAGTCTTCATAAATCTCCTGTGGATCAGTCGTGTATTCTTTGATTAAGTCATCATCTTTAATCGAAGAAGTAATCAACGGATTCCCCAACCACTTGACGATCTCAATCGGAATAGCGTGGTTCGGAATTCGAATGCCTACTGTTTTTTTGTTTACGCCCAATATTTTAGGAACATTGGAGTTTGATTCAAAGATAAATGTAAAGGGCCCGGGCAGTAGTTTCTTCAGCATTTTAAAAGCAGGAGTATCGATCCGCTTTACGTACTCTGAAATGTGACTCAGATCATTGCAAATAAATGATAAATTCATTTTTTGTGGCTTGATATTTTCAATCTGGCAGAGCCTTTCCACAGCACGCTTATTCATCAAGTCGCAGCCTATTCCATAAATAGTGTCGGTAGGGTAAACGATCACACCTCCTTTTTGAAGTACCTCAATCACGCGGCTTATTTTTCGCGGTTCCGGATTGAGCGGATGGATGGTAATGAATTCAGCTGCCATATGGGTACAAAGTTAGAATGATTTAGCCGAACAATTTTGTAAATCATCAATTCTAATCGGAGATTGGAATCATCACAAGTGTGCTGATACTTTCGTATTTTTGAGATCAATTTGAGTTATGGCAGAAGTAAAGAAAGTGAAGCTTGTTTTGTTTTTAGTAGGATCGGTGTTGCTGATCTCTTTTACGTTTTACGCTTACCAGATCATCTATGTCCCTAACATTTTGGTGGAAGGTGACGATCGGGTTTTCATTGTCAAACCCGGCTCCAGTTATCAAACGGTGCTTACCGACTTAGGTAAAGGACGCTTTGTCAATGATATGGTATCTTTTAGTTTCTTGGCTCGCCTCTCGGGCTATGATAAAAAAATTATTCCGGGTCGATTTATCCTGCGCAAAGGAATGACCAACCTACAAGCGATTAAGATTTTAAAGACCGGTAAGCAGGAACCTGTAAAAATCACATTTTCGTACGTTCGGTTGACCGATGAATTGGCGGAAAAGCTGACGCGTAATATTGGAGTTTCAACCGATGAGTTTAAAGACGCATTGGATGATTTTGTTGAAAATAACAGCGATGGGTTTACGAAGGAAAATGTGCGTTGCATGTTTTTGCCCAATACCTACGAAGTGTATTTCAATGTGCAGCCTGCTGACTTGATTGAAAAGATGCACGAGGAGTTTAATAAGTTCTGGAACGAAAAGCGTAGGCAAAAGGCAAAGGACATTGGCTTAACTCCTATAGAAGTTTCTATTCTCGCGTCCATTGTGCAA
>JAJTHV010000473.1 GCA_021300095.1 Flammeovirgaceae bacterium
ATTAAGTATCGGATACGGGCTGCACCACCAGGCGCCATCAATTTACACTTCCTACGTACAGACAAAAACGTCCACAGGATTTGTTTACAGTAACAAATCACTCGACTTTATACAAAGCAATCATTACGTTATTACCTATGATTGGAATTTGACCGACAATTTGCGCTTGAAAGCGGAAGGCTATTATCAAGAATTGTCAAATGTTCCAGTTGAGAAAACCGCCTCTAGTTTTTCTGCTATCAATACAGGCGTGAGCTTTGGTCCATCTGACAGAGACTATCTAGTAAACAAAGGAAAAGGAACAAACTATGGAATTGAGCTTACGCTTGAACGCTTCTTCAGCAAAGGTTATTATTTCCTTATTACTACTTCTTTGTTCGACTCGAAGTATAAAGGCAGCGATGGCATAGAGAGAAACACCGCCTATAACACTCAATATGTTTTTAACACGCTTGTAGGAAAAGAATTTAGGGTAGGTAAAAACAGAAACTTCCTCAGCCTAAATCTAAAGGTAACTTCTATTGGTGGCCGTTATTTAACGCCTCTCAACTTCACTTCATCTCAGCAACAGGGTCAAGCCGTCTACAATGAAAAAAAGGCATTTAGCGAAAAGCAAAATGGCTATTTCCGAACTGATTTTAGAATTGCTTATCGTAAAGAATACAAGAAGAGTACACTTGAGTTTGCTCTTGATTTGCAAAACTTAACCGGAAATCAAAATATATTCTCTCAAACCTATAACCCACGTACGAACTCCATTGCCAATCAATACCAGCAAGGATTCTTCCCCGTGCCATTTGTCAGGTATACATTTTAGAATTGCAAAACTCTAAAGGCTGCCGATATCGGCAGTCTTTATTTTTACATGCCCGCTCCTTTGAAAAAAATAAACCTTTACACTTTGGCAATCGGACTGTTACCACCACTTCTTGAAAGGGTTGCGTAACACCTGAACATAGAACCCGCCCGATATTCTTTGAGGAAGTAGTTGAAGTGATTCTACTGTAGTAGGAATGTTGCTTGTGACTGCTTGGCCTCACGGAGCTTGGCACTCTGACTATTTACTAACTGCCAGGCTAAAACACTTGCAGCTAAACCGACAATAACAACGGCAATGATAATTTTGATAGACTGTTTCATGGTTTTTCTCTTCTGTTGATCAAAAGTGAAAAGCTTTAGACAGCGGAGTAGGCAGAAAATAACCGAAGCGTAGAAAAGAGATACTGAGGCGGGCGGAGATTGAATAATCGATGGGGTCGTCTCCCTCTACCCCTCTACGGGTGGATAGTGCACGTTAATGCCCAAGCAATAAAAATCATATGCCAATCGCAAAAAGCCCATTAGAGGCTACACAAAAATCATCCAAGACTTACTTCAAAATATTGACGTCCGCCTCGGCACAAAGGTTAATGAAATCCAAAAAACCGCAACCGGTATACAGGTGGTAACTGAAAGCCAGGCCCATTCGGCTGATTATGTACTAATATCAGTGCCGATTAGCATTTTGCAAAAGAACCAGATTCTATTTTCACCGTCACTTCCCGAATGGAAAACAAATTCCTTTTCCAAAATGCAAATGGGTGTATTCAATAAAGTAATTATGGAATTCTCTGAAAAATTTTGGTCAGACAACTCTTGCTTTCAACACTATAATACTGAATTGAAAAATTCCTTTGGTAACCTAGTAAACTATCATCACTACACCGGCAAACTTATTTTAATTGCCATGTCCGTTGGTAAATCAGACATGAGGGTAGAAAAAAATGATATTGAATCTATAAAAAAAAATATATCAACAATATTTTCATAAGGCGCACCCTCAATAAGAAATCGAATTCAAAAATATTTTGGTGAAAAAATGGAGTTCAGACGAATACTCACATGGTTCGTACACCCACATTCCGGTCGGAAGTAGTGAACACGATTTTAAAATCTAAAAAAAGAGGTAGGAAGAATCTATTTTGCGGGGGAAGCGACCGAGGCAAAACACCATGGCACTGTTCACGGTGCATTTAATTCTGGCATTCGAGAAGCAGAGAAAATCCTTAGCGCATAAACAGGAATGATGCTATCTGTTAAGCAAGCATATCCTAACATAAAAAATATTTCCCTTTTGCTTGCTGAAAATAATTCTAAAAATTACCTTAATTATAAATAACTGATTTAACCGCTACCTATGAATAGAAAAGATTTTATCAAACTCAGTGCACTTGGTCTCTCGTCACTACCCTTTTCAGCTTTTACTGAATTTACTAATGGCGAAGATGAACTTTATGATGTAGTTGTTATCGGTGCCGGGCTGAGTGGGCTTACAGCAGCACAAAAATTAGTTGAAGCAAATAAAAAGGTATTAGTGCTTGAGGCGCAAGACCGAGTGGGCGGGCGTACTTGGTCTCAACCGATAGGTGGCAATGATTTTATAGACGTAGGCGGGCAGTGGATAGGAAAAGGGCACACCAGTATGTACCAGTTAGTGGCCAAAGCGGGGCTGAAAACATTTCCTACGTTTACAGAGGGTAAAACTATTTTAAGGAGGAACTCTCAAAACAAAGTTTACAAAGGCGACACCCCACCGCTTGGTTTATTCGCATTGCTTTCGACACAAAAGGCGATGAACCGGTTAGACGAAGCTAGTTCTTCCCTTTCGATAGATGCACCTTGGCACGCGGCCAACGCAGCGGAATTAGATCAAATAAGCATCGGCAGTTGGATTGACGATACCATTTCTAACAAAAAAGCCCGAACATTATTAAAGCGGTTGGCCGAAGGAGAGCTGTGTCAGTCGGTAGATAATGTTTCGGCACTGCAAGCCTTTGCTGCCGCCAGGGCTACTGGGTCGTTCAAGCAAGCTGAAAAAGTAGAAGATGGTGCCTTACGCGATCGGATTTTCGGGGGTGCACAGGGCGTTAGTCATTACCTTCATTCCCAACTCAAAGATATTGTAAAGCTAAATTGCCCGGTTCTTTTTGTAAAACAGTTGGAAGGGTTTATGTTGGTAGGAAACGAAGGCTTCTCGGTTCGCACAAAGAAAGTAGTTGTAACCGTACCCTTGCCGATTGTAAAAAAAATTCAGTTTACCCCC
>JAJTHV010000240.1 GCA_021300095.1 Flammeovirgaceae bacterium
ATTCGTAATTTGGGTTTAAAATTAGCGAAAGAATGCGGCACTGCTTATGTCTCTTTTAAAAGTATTACTCTGGCCATTGGCAGGACTTTATAATCTGGCAACCCGTGTGCGCAACTATTTGTACGACATTGGGCACAAACCTTCCTTTTCATTTGAGAGTGTCATCATCAGCGTGGGCAATCTCAATGTGGGTGGTTCGGGTAAAACCCCGATGATCGAATACTTGGTGCGATTGTTGAAAGACCGCTATTCAGTGGCTATCCTTAGCCGCGGCTACGGACGAAAGACGAAAGGCTTTCGTCTGGCAACGGAGGTAGATGATGCAACCACCTTGGGCGATGAGCCTTACCAATATTACCGAAAGTTTGGTAGCGAGGTGATGGTGGCGGTGGGCGAGGAGCGGGCATTGGCAATTCCTACGTTGCTCAACGAACCAAAGGAGCCACAGGTTATCTTATTAGACGATGCCTTTCAACATCGCTCGGTGGTTCCGCAGTTTTCCATTTTATTGACGGATGCCAGCAAGCCATTTTATTCCGATCATGTATTGCCGATGGGTCGCTTGCGCGAGAGCAGAATGGGTGCGAAGCGAGCCGATGCCATTATTATTACCAAGTGTTCGCCACAGCAGCAGTTGAACGAAGAAGAAGTTAAGAAATATGCGGGTGATAAACCGGTATTTTTCAGTGGTCTTACCTATATGGAGCCACAACCTTTTCAGGAAGGGAATAAGCTGACTAAGCGCATTGTTTTAGTAACGGGTATTGCAACAAGTTCCTATTTGCAAGAGCACGTTTCTAGCTATTATCAGTTGGTGAAACATTTTCAATATGGCGATCATCACGCCTACACATTGGCGGACATAGAAGCCATTCAAACCTATGCCAGCGCGAATGGTGAAGTTTCTATCTTAACAACAGAAAAAGACATGGTGAAACTGATTGCCCCTCAGTTTCAATCCCAGTTGAAGCCTTCTCTTTGGTTTTATCTGCCGATTCAGACAGCTTTTTTGAAAAGTGGTTCGGAATTTGATGATATGATTGGCCGGTTGGTGGAAACCCGATTGGCCGAATTGAAACAAAATCCTATAGAAGAATAACAATTGCTACTTTTGCGCGTGATTTTCAAGAAGCCCTTTCTTTTCCTTTGCCTCATGCTGTTGCTGACGGCTCCTGCGCTAGCGCAAGTGAAGAAAGATTCGGTTCAACAAAAACGAAAAGTGCTGAAAGCAGCCCCCAAGGCTTCCTCCGATCAACCCAAAAAAAGGTTGTATTCCAAAATCATCAACGACTCTACCAAAAACGTTTACGGCCCCAAAACTTCGCTGTGGTCCACGGAAGGTGAATTGTTTTTTAACAAGAAAAATTTTCAACCACTCGATACCAGTATACATAACTTCCATCATTGGACACCCATTCAGCGGTTGGATAACAAATACCAGGATTTAGGGAATGTGGGCACGGCCATGAATCCGATTTATCCGATTGTATCTACTCAGATTGGCGCAAGTCCCGGCTTCACATCGTATGATCCTTATTTCGATACGAAAGAACCGCGCTATTATGACACGAAGTCGCCATTCACCCGCATGTATGTGGTGTGGGCAGGTAACGGACGAGCTACCACGCACATTGAATTTACCCGAAACATCAATCCACGTTGGAACTTTGGTTTTAACTACCGCCCGATTCTGGCCGATAAACAGATTCAGCGAAAATTTGCCGATCGCCAAACCATTAGCCATTACTATGATTTTTTTACCACCTATCGATCCAAAAAAGAAAGATATTTCCTCGCATTTAACTATCGAAGAATTCGCCACCGCATCAAAGAGAATGGTGGTGTAGCATTACCCACCAATAACACCTTTGCATCGTTCTTCGATGCCAATGCATTACCTAATTTAACGACAGCCGAGTCCGAAGACTTGCGGCACAATCTGCATTTTCACCATCGCTTTCAATTGGCGAAGCCTTTCCAGATCTACCAAACGCTGGATTATCTCACACGCTCTAATATGTTTAGGATGGAAACATCCGACCTAGCGTCTGATTATTTTAAACAGATTATCATTGCGGGTGCGGCAGCCGATGAATCTACCTTTCAAACCTTTCAAAATGAAATGGGCGTGAAAGGTAATGCTGCCTTTTTGTTTTATAATTTTTATTACAAGCTGCGCACCGTCAACAATACTATTCCGAAGCTGCAGGGTTTTGACCCACGGGCAAATGCGAGCTTGACCGAACATTATGTGGGTGGACGAATGGCCTTGCGATTTGATTCGCTTACTGAATTGCGAGGCGCAGCCGAATTGTTATTCGATGGTAACTATAAGATCGAAGGAACGCTCTCCACGCCATGGCTGGATGCCGGCATTGTTAGTTCGTTGGCAAAGCCGGGCTATTTGCAACGCGCGTATCGAGGAAGCTTTAACTATTGGCGGAATAATTTCGAAAACACCTTTTCAAATCAACTGAATGGTTTTGTGAAAGTGAATTGGAGAGGACTCAGTTTTAGCCCAGGTGTTACGTACACCATTTTAAGCAACTCCATTTATTTTACGGAATTTAAAGACGGAATCATTTCGAAACAATCTTCAGGCAATCAGCAAATTTTTTCACCGGAGGTGCGACTGTCCATTCGATTCCTCCGAAACTTTAGATTGTCAACTCAGACCATCTACACCCAGTTGTGGAAAAACGATGATGAGATCATTCGCATTCCTGAACTATTTGTGAATGGACAATTAGCCTATCAGGGATTTTTCTTTAAGAAAGCATTGCAATTGGAATTGGGTGTGGATGTACACTATAAATCCGATTACAAAGCGTATGGTTATGCACCGGACATTCAATCGTATTATGTGCAAGACACCCAAACTATCAAGGGTTTTCCGATAGCCGATGTATTTTTAAATGCGCGCATCAAGCAAGGCAGATTGTTTTTAAAATATCATAATGCAGCGCAGGCGTTTACGGGCACCGGATATTTACTGACCTATGGCTATCCGGGGGTTGGCAACGTGATTGATTTTGGTTTCGAGATTCCGTTATTTGACTGACTTATGGAAAAGCACGTGTTGGGCCTGACACTGCCCACAGACCCACGGTGGGTGAATATTGCTGAACTACACATTGAAGATATTTTAGTTGATCACGCCTACTGCGAACAGAAGGCGGCCTCGGCTTGTATATCTCTAATTCTTCAATTTCCGGATAAAGAGAAATTGGTGGAAGTACTTACGCCAGTAGTGGCGGAGGAATGGGCGCACTTTGAGCGTGTGCTGGAAGAATTAAAAAAGCGGGGCTACCGATTGGGCTTTCAACGTAAAGATGAATATGTAGAGCAATTGAATAAGGCGATACGAAAAGGTGGCAATCGGGAGCAGCAGTTGCTAGAAAAGTTGCTGATCTGTGCGTTGATTGAAGCGCGCAGTTGTGAACGATTCCGATTGTTGTGGAAAGAAATTGGCGATGAAGAACTCAGTAAATTTTATTATGAGCTAATGGTCTCCGAAGCAGGTCATTATAAAAACTTTCTGGCGCTAGCGAAAGAGTATTGCGATCCGGAGAAGGTAGAGGCTCGCTGGCGAGAACTGCTTCGCCAAGAAGGAGAGATCATGGCGAGCCTTGCTCCACGAGCAGATCGTATTCATTAACTACTCTTCAATTACTTCAATAATTCCGCAATCGCATTTTCTACTTGTTGAAAATTGAACTTCACATAAACCGTCTTGAAGCTTTGTTCTATTTCTGCGTGGCACAAGTTTCCAATGCTTCCTTCATGTGTATGATGGATGGCAGTAGAATAGGTGAAGCTGCCGTTTTCAATATCACTACCAATTTTTTTGTACGCATCGCGGAAAGGGACACCGCTTAACACCAACTTGTTCACTTCTTCTACGCTGAAGAGGTAGCGGTACTTCTCATCGTTGAGAATATTTTCTTCCACTTCCAAGTGGGAGATCATCAGATGCGTCATTTCCAGACAATCGCGGAGGGTTTGCAAAGCCGGAAAGAGTTTTTCTTTGAGCAGCTGCAAATCACGGTGATAGCCGGAAGGTAGATTAGTGGTGAGCATAGCAATTTCATTCGGCAAACTCATGAGTCCGTTGCACTTGGCGCGGATCAACTCAAACACATCCGGATTTTTTTTGTGCGGCATGATACTAGATCCGGTAGTCAGATTTTCCGGAAAGCGAATGAACCCAAAATTCTGATTGAGGTACAAACACGCATCCATCGCCAGTTTACCCAATGTAGCGGCTACGTTGCTGATCGCCTGCGCTACAATGCGTTCGGCTTTTCCGCGGCCCATTTGTGCATAGACCACATTGTAGTTCAGATCATCAAAGCCAAGCAACTTTGTGGTGAGTGTGCGATTGAGTGGAAACGATGAACCATAACCGGCAGCAGAACCCAGCGGATTTTTATTGACCACACGATATGCAGCTTCCAACGTGATCAGGTCATCGGATAAGCTTTCCGCGTAAGCTCCCAACCACAATCCAAATGAGGAAGGCATTGCCAACTGCAAATGAGTATAGCCCGGCAACAAATGATCTTTGAATTGATCACTCTGGCTGAGCAGCAATTGAAAGACTCGCTCAATTTGAGGTGCTAACTCTAAAATTTCACTTCGCAAAAATAACTTTACATCCACCAGCACCTGGTCGTTGCGTGAGCGTCCGCTGTGAATTTTCTTACCAACATCGCCTAGCTTCTTGGTCAACATCCATTCCACTTGCGAGTGAATGTCTTCCACTTCTTCCTCCATCTTAAAATTACCCTGCCCGATTTGGACGTAGATATTTTTAAGCTCTGATGAAAGTAACGTTAGTTCTTCATTGGTCAAAAGATGAATGGACTCTAGCATGCGAATGTGTGCGAGTGAACCCAGCACATCAAACGATGCTAGATAAAGATCCATTTCGCGGTCTTTGCCCACCGTAAAGCGGGTCACTTCCTTGCTAGAGTCGGTATTTTTTTGCCAAAGCTTCATTATATTATTTTATGAGTAAAGGAAAATTGATTTGAAGATACTGAATCAGGAGGATGGTTTTACCATCGCGTATTTCTCCCGAAGCTACCATGTCAACTGCTTTCGCGAAAGGTAACTCGATTACGGTAATATCTTCGTGAACATCTACACCACCACCCGATGATACTTTCATCGAAGGTGAGTACTCTGCTACAAAGAAATGCAGAATTTCCGTCACCGATCCGGGCGACATGTACGCTTCAAATATCTTCTTGACTTCTTTGATCTGATAACCGGTTTCTTCTTCGGTTTCTCTGCGAATGCAATCTTCCGGATTATCTAAATCCAATAACCCAGCACATGCTTCCAGCAACATGCCGGTGGCATTGCCATTGATATAAGTGGGAAGCCTGAACTGCTCGGTGAGGAGAATAGTCTTCTGATTGAGATTGTAGAGTAATATTGTAGCTCCGTTACCTCGGTCATACGCCTCTCTGCTTTGCTGAATCCAAGTACCGTTTTGGTGTTGATAGTCGAAAGTTACTTTCTTCAGCGTATACCAGTTATTTGAAAGAATTTCAGTATTGGTGATCTTTACGCGTTGGTTCATGGGTGTTTCAGGTTACTGGTTTCTAGTTTTTGAGTTCCAGATATCTTCAATCGTTAACTTCTTTATTTTCCCATTAGCATCTTTGTGATTTCGTGTCCTCGTGGCGCAAATACTTTTTAGCCACAAAGGCTCAAAGGCACAAAGAAATCAGATGGTTTTTATCAAACTCTCCAGCACTGCTATATACGATTCTATACCCTGTTCAATTTCCTTTACAAAGATAAACTCATCCGCACTATGGGACCTAGCTGAATCACCGGGGCCCATTTTGATGGATGGAACAGGAATCAACGCCTGATCGGAAGTAGTAGGGGAGCCGTAAGTATTGATTTTCAATTTCTCCGCCACTTTCATCAATGGATGATCATTGGCTATTCCGGATGGGCGCAAACGCAACGAGCGTGGCGTTACCTGACAACGTACATTTTGTTGAACGGTCTCCAGAATTTCTTCCAGCGTGTAACAATCTGTTGCGCGAATGTCAACCGTAAACTTACATTCCGGTGGCACCTGATTATGTGCTTGTCCCGCATGAATCACCGTGACGCTCATTTTTACTTTGCCCAGTGTTTCTGAAATTTTCGGAAACTCATACGTGCGAAACCACTGGATGTCTTCGATTGCAGCATAAATTGCATTCACACCTTCTTCACGGGCAGCGTGTCCGGCTTTGCCTTCGCTCACACAATCCAACACCAACAATCCTTTCTCAGCACGTGCGATTTGCGTAAGCGTTGGTTCGCCTACAATGGCAAAATCGATCGTTGGTAGATCGTTCCAGATCATTTCAACACCACCTGTACCGGAGATTTCTTCTTCGGCTGTAGCAGCCATCACTAAGTTGTAAGGAAGATTAGGGCGATCATAGAAATAGAAAAAGGTAGCGATGAGTGATACAAGCGGGCCGCCAGCATCATTGCTTCCCAAGCCAAATAGCTTGCCATTCTCGATGACTCCGGCAAAAGGATCACGTGTGTAACCGGGATTGGGCTTCACAGTGTCGTGGTGCGAGTTGAGTAAAATCGTGGGCTTCGCTTTATCGAAGAAACGATTCACAGCCCAAACATTATTTCCTTTCCGCTCGGCCTTCATACCATGGTAATTGAGAAAGCCTATCAGTAAGCCAGCCGTTTTATCTTCTTCTTTGCTGAAGGAAGGAATACTGATCAACTGTTGTAACAAGTCGATCGCAATAGGGGCAAGGTGTTCTTTCACTACAGTGTAATTAGTGTGCCTTTTGTTTCGTAGCCCGTGTTTGCAATCAAGTGTGTATGTTCACCAATCAGCACTTCTTTCACACCCGATTGAATCGCTTGAAACGCATTTTCTAATTTAGGCAAAATGCCATCGTGAAAAGCCCCTTTCTTCAATAGCTCTTCATAGGATGTCTTATTCAACGAAGTAATGACCGAATCTTCTTTCGTTACATCGGCCAGCACGCCCGTTTTTTCAAAGCAGAAAATGAGGCGCGTGTCAAAGTGCTTACTCAAGGCAATGGCTAACACTGATGCAATGGTGTCGGCATTGGTATTGAGCATCGATCCATTCGCATGGGTGAGGGGTGCAAATACCGGAATGACATTTTGCTTAAGTAAAAAATAAAGCAATATGGAGTTCACGCTATCCGGAGTAATGTCGCCCACAAAACCAAAATCCACTTCACCCACCGGGCGCTTGGTGGCTTTGATCAGGTTTCCATCGGCACCCGTTAAACCAATGGCATTGCAATGATGTGCCTGCAATTGTGCCACGATTTGTTTATTCACCAAACCGCCATACACCATCGTCACCAAATCCAGTGTGGGTGCATCGGTTATGCGTCTGCCTTTAATGTAATTGCTTTTGATACCCAACTGCTCGCCTAATTTGGTGGCAATCTTTCCGCCTCCGTGAATCAGAATTTTAGGTGCCTGAATGGAAGCAAAGTCCTTCAGGAAATGTTGCAACGATTTTTCATCATCCAATACATTGCCCCCAATTTTGATAACGTACAATTTATTCATACTTAAGAATTACTTTTTCAAAATTTCTGCCAGCACCGCTTGTGCAGCCCAAATCCGGTTCACCGCTTGCTGCGTTACAATACTCGAGGTGCTGTCGAGGATTTCATCACTCAACTCCACATTTCTGCGCACGGGCAAACAGTGCATCACTTTAGCATTACGAGTGGTGGCAATTTTTTCGGTTGTCAACATCCACTCCGGATCGTTGCAATAAATTTTGCCGTAGTCTTGGTAGGTACTCCAATTTTTCACGTAAATGAAATCCGCATCGCGCAAAGCTTCATCCTGATCGTGCGTGATTGTGGCACCTTTGGTAAACTGCGGATCTAGTTCGTAGTCTTCGGGATGTGCGATCGTAAAATCGGCACCACCCCAGGCATTAATCCATTGTGAGAAACTGTTGGCTACACATTGTGGCAAGGCTTTTACATGGGGAGCCCACGTCAAGACAATTTTCGGTTTGCGTTTCTCGGTAAAGTTTTCGTTGATGGTGATTAGATCGGCCAGACTTTGCAAGGGGTGGAGTGTCGCGCTTTCTAAACTTACTACGGGCACTCCGGCATACTTAATAAATTGATTGATGTACAATTCGCTGTAGTCGTCTTGCTTATTTTTCAGCGAAGGAAACGTGCGAATGCCAAGTACATCAAAATATTTTCCTAAGATAGGCGCTGCATCTTTCACGTGCTCTACGGTGGTGCCGCTCATGATCGCCTCGTCTTCAAATTCAAATGCCCATCCATCCTGGCCCACATTAAAGACGATCACATCCATGCCCAAGTTTTTCGCAGCGATTTCGGTGCTGAGTCGTGTGCGCATGCTGGGATTTAAAAACAATAAACCCATTCGTTTTCCCTGACCTAAATGAACAGACTTCAATGGATTTTTTTTGAATTCCAATGCTTGGGCAATCAACGATTGAAAGTTGCCAGCATCGTGGCATGATAGAAATTTCTTCATCCTACAGAAACGGGTTTAAGTTCTTGAGCAAGGGCTTCTAAAAAGAGATCAATCTCTGCCTGCGAAATCGCAAGCGATGGCAACAAGCGCACCGTATTGGGTTTTGCTTCTCCGGTAAAGATATGATGTTTGAAAAGCAGTTCTTTTCGAAGCGAGGCCAGTTCCTCGGGTAAATCAAAACCAATCATCAAACCTTGACCGCGCACATCGACAATAGCATCCATTCCTTTTAATTGTGCGATCAGTTGCTCACCCAATTGATGAGCCTTCGCCATCAGATTTTCTTTTTCGATTACTTCTAGCACAGCCAGTGATGCAGCGCAGGCAAGGTAGTTTCCACCAAAGGTAGTGCCCAACATTCCACTCCAAGGTTGAATGGAAGGATGAATCAACACACCACCCACCGGAAAACCGTTTCCCATTCCTTTTGCAATGGTAATCAAATCGGCTTCGATGCCGGCAAACTGATGTGCGAAGAATTTTCCGGTACGGCCATAGCCGGATTGTACTTCATCTAAGATTAATAATGCACCAACTTCCTTACACTTTTTAGAAAGCAATTGTAGAAATTCATTCGTAGGAACGTGGATTCCCCCAACTCCCTGAATACCTTCGATGATGACAGCAGCTACTTCATTATTGATTGCCTTCGTGAATGCATCCGCATCGTTGAAGGGTAAAAACTGAATAGCATGATCGGCATTGAAAGGTGCAACGATCTTTGGATTGTCGGTGGCGGCAACAGCTCCGGAGGTTCTTCCATGAAATGCCTTTTTAAAGGAAATTACTTTTTTACGACCAGTAACAAACGAAGCAAGCTTCAATGCGTTTTCATTGGCCTCGGCTCCGGAGTTACACAGAAACAATTGGTGGTTGGGATAACCGCTCAGCCGGCCAAGATGCTCTGCCAGTTTTTCTTGCAATTCATTTTTAATGCTGTTGGAGTAAAAGCTGATTTTATCCAACTGAGATTTCAGTGCTTCTACAAAATGCGGATGGTTGTGCCCGATGGAGATGACAGCATGGCCACCATATAAATCAAGATATTTTTTGCCTTCTTTATCCCACAGCCAAGAGCCATGTGCCTTGACAGGTTCAATAGGAAAGAGTGGATATACGTCAAATAGTTTCAAGTTCTGTTTTGTTTAAATGTGTTTAAAAAACGATCGGTTTCAGTTTCAATCCCAGCGTTTCATCGAATCCAAAAATCAAATTCATATTTTGAATTGCCTGCCCGCTGGCGCCTTTTACCAGATTATCGATGGCAGAGTGGATGACCAGTTGGTTGCCTACTTTTTCCAAATACAAAAGGCATTTATTGGTATTCACTACCTGCTTCATATCGATCATGCTCTCCGCTACATGCGTGAAGGGATGCGAGGTGTAGAAATCTTTATACAGTTGATTGGCCTCTTCCAAACTTAGGTTTGATTCAAGCACCGATGTCACAAAAATGCCTCTCGTAAAATCACCGCGCCAGGGAATAAAATGAACATTGTCGGCAAATGCTGGCTGCAACGAGCGCAGCGTCTGTTGGATTTCTCCTAAGTGTTGATGCTTAAGCGTTTTGTAAGGCGATATGTTATTCGCTCGCCAGGTAAAGTGCGTGGTATCTTGTAATTTTTGTCCGGCACCTGTTGAACCCGTAATGCCGGTAGTGTGTACGGACTTTAACAGACCGGCTTTCGCCAGCGGCAACAATCCCAATTGAATCGCGGTAGCAAAGCAACCGGGGTTGGCAATGTTTTTAGCGCCTTTAATTTTTTCGCGTTGAAACTCGGGCAATCCGTATACAAACTCCCGACCCGAAACGGAATCGCCCAGACGAAAGTCATTTCCCAAGTCGATGATATGTGTAGTGGCAGGAAACGTAGTTTCACTCAACAGTTTTTTGCTTTCTCCGTGACTCAGGCACAAAAACAACACATCAACTTCCTGATTAAAATCTGCACTGAAAGTCAAATTGGTTTCGCCTACCAAATCTCCATGAATAGAGGTGATCGGTTTACCCGCCTGACTGCGACTTTGTACAAACTTCAGTTCCACCTGCGGATGGTTGAGCAACAATCGCACGGTTTCTCCTCCGGTGTAGCCAGCTCCTCCAATAATTCCTGCCTGAATTTTTTTTGTCATGGTTGAATTATTTCTCACCCGGTTGTGAATTCATCACCTGATGGTAAATCGCCACCTGGTTGCCAAATATTTTGGTGAAGCCTTTCACATCGTCACCGCTCCAACCCAGATTCATTTCGCCATACTTTCCAAACTTAGCCGACATCAAATCAAAGTTCGATTCAATACCATTGATTTGATAGCGGTAGGGGTGAAGCGTAATCGAAACTTCGCCTGTACAGTTTTGCTGGGTGCTTTTGAGAAAGCTTTCAATGTCGCGCATCACCGGATCAAGGTATTGGCCTTCGTGCAGCCAGTTGCCATAGAATTGCGCCAGCTGATCTTTCCAACTCAATTGCCATTTGGTGAGCACATGTTTTTCGAGGGCGTGATGCGCCTTTAAGATCAATACAGGTGCAGCAGCTTCAAAACCCACTCGGCCTTTGATACCAATGATGGTGTCGCCTACGTGAATATCGCGGCCAATCCCGTAAGGAGCAGCTATGGCTTGTAGTTGTTGAATCACTTCAGTTGGGTGAGCATATTTTTTTCCGTTCAACGAAACGGGTTCACCTTTCTCATATCCAATTCTTATTTCTTCGCTTCCGGTTTTGGTTACCGGTGTGGGCCATGCTTCTTCGGGTAGTTGTCCTAACGAGTTAAGTGTTTCTTTGCCACCTACGCTCGTGCCCCAAATGCCTTTATTAATGGAGTATTTCGCCTTCTCGAAATTGTAAACAACGCCTTTCGCTTTCAGGTATTCAATTTCGGCTTCGCGGCTCAATTTCATATCACGAATAGGCGTGATGATTTCAATGCCGGGGGCTAAAATTTGAAACACCATATCAAAGCGCACCTGATCGTTTCCGGCACCGGTGCTGCCGTGTGCTACTGCTTCAGCACCAATTTGCTTGGCGTAATTGGCCACCGCTAGCGCCTGTGACATGCGTTCGGCACTCACGCTCAATGGATAGATCGCGTTCTTCAACACATTGCCGAAGATCAGATACTTAATCACTTGATCGTAGTAGCGTTTGGTTTCATCGATAGTCCGGTGTGAGGCTACGCCTAAACCCATCGCACGTTTTTCAATGGCCTGAAGTTCGGCAGCATCAAATCCTCCTGTATTCACCGTAAGGGTATGCACTTCATAATCCAAATCATCGGTCAAATATTTCCCGCAGTACGAAGTATCTAAACCTCCACTGAATGCCAGCACAACTTTTTTCTTCATTACCAAAATAGAAATAGGCTTAAAATTGAATTTTTCTTTTCGCGGGTGTCGCCTTCATCTTTTTTGCGCCAGCCTTTCAGCAGCACAAATTGTTTGAAGCGTACCCATCTTTCGAACAGCTTGAAGTTACCGGCAAACTCACGCTTGCGGTGGTGCTCCAGATTTCCTTCCGGGGTAACTACCGTTTGTGCCAACTCGGCTTTTTTCTTCGCCACTTCTTCAGGGTCGTAGAGCATCGCAGTACACATGCAGTTCTGGCGATTTTTGCTCATCAGAATTTCGTAGTTCACGCAGCTCTGACAGCCTTTCCAAAATTGATCGTCTGTCGTGAGTTGTGAATACGTCACCGGCTCGTAACCGAGCTCGGAGTTAATTTTCATTACGGCCAATCCGGTGGTCAATCCAAAGATTTTTGCGTCCGGATATTTCTTTCGGGATAGCTCGAATACTTTGCGCTTGATGAGTGTAGCAACTCCCGATTTGCGGAAAGCGGGCGACACGATTAGTCCGCTGTTGGCTACGAACTTTTCGTGTTCCCACGATTCGATGTAGCAAAAGCCAACCCACGTATTATCGGGTGTGAGAGCGATGACTGCTTTGCCCTCTTCCATTTTCAATTTGATATAGTCAGGCGAGCGCTTGGCAATCCCTGTTCCACGAGCCTTGGCCGATTCAGCCATTTCTGTGGTGATTGTTTCTGCAAAATGTGTATCGGCAGCCGTAGCCGCGCGAACAATGATATTGTTTTCCAATTTGATAAAATGTTAAGAAATGGTAGAACCGAGTAAACGTGCGAAAAGCACTTTTACAAAATCACCTGGTGATTTTGAATGACATCAGTACAAAGATGTCGGTATCAGATTCTAATCCGCCTGTGCGGTCGTCTGCTAACGGTGCAAACCGTAGAGAGAAGGTGAAGCAATGCCTGATCGGCACTGATGGCGAGCGATGATGTGCTCAATGGGTGGTTGTTGACTAATTTTTCCAATTCTCGGTGATGCTTGTTATAGTTACGTAAATGGCATTCAAAAAATGTTTTTGTAAAATTAACGGATTTAACAACGAATAATCCAATATTGAGTTGGAATTTTACAGATTAATTTACTGTTACCAAACGACCGATCGCTTTTTTCTCCACAAGCCATGCAAGAGTTCTTAAATCAATACGGATATCTCGCACTCATGATTGGCACGTTTTTCGAAGGCGAAGCGGCTATTCTTGTTGTGTCTTCGCTCATCCATAAAGGTCTCTTTGCATTTCCGTTCACCGTGTTCTCCGCTTTTCTGGGATCGTTTGCGAGCGATTGGATTTATTACCTCATTGGCAGACTGAATGGAATTTATTTTGTGGCCAAGCGACCGAAGCTGCAAGAAAAGGTAAGTGTGTTCACCAATTTTTTTCAACGCTACAAATTTCAAGTGCTCTTCAGTTACCGCTTTCTCTATGGTTTTCGCGTGGTGATACCACTGGTGATTGGTATGAGCGGCTTGCCCCCGATTAAGTTTCTTTTTTACAGCGTATTCACTGGGCTAATTTGGGCAACCACCGTTTGCTCCGTTGGATATTGGACGGGCGTATTTTTTGAAATCGAACCAACCACATTTCAGGATAATTTACTTTTCGTGATGCTGGGATTCTCCGCGTTTGGACTTACGCTCGGTTACTCCATTAATAAGATCATCAAAATGAACTCGGTTAATTCATAAGCAAATGGAACAACGAACAATTGGAACACCACTCACTTCATCGGCCACACGTGTGATGATGCTCGGCTCCGGTGAATTGGGTAAAGAAGTAGTGATCGAATTTCAGCGCTATGGGGTAGAGGTAATCGCAGTCGATCGCTACGATCACGCTCCGGCCATGCAAGTCGCACATCGTTCGTACACAATTTCGATGTTAGATGGAAAAGCACTGAGAAGTGTAGTTGAGAAGGAGCGACCACACTTTATTGTTCCGGAAGTAGAAGCAATTTCCACCGACACATTGGTGGAATTAGAGAAAGAAGGATTTCGGATTATTCCAACAGCCAACGCCACACGATTGACCATGAACCGTGAAGGCATTCGCACGTTGGCAGCCGAACAATTGAAGTTGAAAACTTCGCCTTATCAATTTGCGGGTTCGTTCGAAGAGTTTACCAAAGCGATTGATACGATCGGAATTCCTTGTGTGGTAAAACCTATCATGAGTTCGTCCGGTAAAGGCCAAAGCGTGGTGAAGTCGCCTGCTGATGTAGAAGCCTCCTGGAAGTATGCACAGGAAGGTGGCCGCAGTGGCGGAGGCAGGGTGATTGTAGAAGGCTTTATCGATTTTGATTATGAAATTACCTTGCTCACCATACGACATAAAGAAGGTGTTTCGTTTTGCGAACCGATTGGCCATCGGCAAGAACATGGCGACTATCAGGAGTCGTGGCAGCCACACCCCATGCCTGCAAAAGCACTCGAGCGCGCTCAACACATTGCCAAACAGGTGGTAGATGCGCTGGGCGGTGTTGGCATTTTTGGTGTTGAATTTTTTGTAAAAGGAGAGGAGGTTTATTTCAGTGAGCTATCGCCTCGCCCGCACGACACGGGCATGGTGACGATGATATCACAAGACCTTTCTGAATTTGCGTTACACGTTCGTGCGATTTTGGGTTTACCGATTCCCGTGATTCGTCAGCTGGGGCCAAGTGCTTCGTCTGTCATTTTAGTGAGAGGACAATCCAAAAATATTTCCTTTTCGGGATTAGAAACTGCACTCAGCGCTCCCGATACACAACTTCGGTTGTTTGGCAAACCCGAGGTAAATGGCGAGCGAAGAATGGGCGTGTGTCTGGCGAAAGCCGAAACAATTGAAGAAGCCCGAGCCAAAGCAAACGCAGCTGCAGCGAGCGTGAAGTATCATTTGCAATAGCGAAAACATGTCAACGGAAGAGTTATCCAGAATTGCCCATCAGTGGTTTGAGGCTTTCAATCAACACGATTTAGAAAAGCTACTCAGTTTGTACGATGAAAATGCACAACACTATTCTCCCAAACTAAAAGTGAGACAACCAGCCACCAATGGATTGATCAAAGGAAAGGGCGCATTACGCGCGTGGTGGCGAGATTCATTTGATCGACTGCCCTCTTTACAATATGAAGTAGTGCGTCTTACACCTTATCAGGATCGTGTTTTCATGGAATACATTCGCCATGTGGAAGGCGAAGAAGATTTGCGCGTAGGAGAAATGCTGGAGATCGATCACAACAAAATTGTGCGCTCATCGGTTTTTCATCAGTGATTTCTTAGGGCATCTCTAAAAACACAATTATCCTTCTCCACAAGAGAAGGATATGGATGAGGTATAAAAAGAACGTTTTTAGATATGACTACTTATCCATTAACAGCATGGGATGAATCAATCCTCCTTTCAGAAAATAATCGGCTACCAGTTGACCGAGAGCCGGACCATGTTTAAATCCATGTCCCGATCCTCCGCCTAAAATCCAGAGGCGATCATTCTCAGGATGCGAGCCTAGCACAAAATTTCCATCTGGAGAGTTTTCATACGGACACACTCGGCTCTCTGCAAGCGGTGCATTTTTTAACCCGGGAAAACGATGTCCAATAAACTGCCGGGCTTTGGCCAGAACCTCCGGGTTGTAAATGCGATCGCCATGCGTGGGATCAAACACTTCACCACGCTTGTCCACTCCAATCTTAAACCCACGGCTGGCATTTCCCGGAATGCCGTAATAAAAGTCACTGCCATCCAAATCAATCCATGTCGGTAACTGATCGTAGGCTTTGCTGTTTTCAGAAGGAGCACCAAAGTAATAAGCCTCTTGTTTGCTACACGTAATTTTTTCGCGCAGCAAATCAGGAAATAACTGCCCCAGCCACGATCCACAAGCGAAAATTTGCAAGTCGCTTTGAAGCACTTGGCCATTCGATAGTTTCAATCCCGTAAGGTATTGCTTGGCAGATGTGGCTGGTTCTACAAAGGCCTGAACAAAAGTGCCGCCTTCGCGGATGAATGCTTCATGAACCGCCTGACAACTTTCACGGGCTTTTAAATAACCGCCAAACGGATCGAGCCATGCGTGATGCAGATCGCTTGTTTCAATAACTGGAAATTTTCTCTGGATATCTTCCGGAGTCAGGTAGGTGTATTCCATACTGTGTTTCTTCGCAAAAGGAATGGAATCATCTACAATCGGGTTGTGTTCCCGGTAACAAAACCAAATCACTCCATTATTAAAGAACAGTTGCTTGTTCCATCGCTGTTGATTTTCCTTCCACAGTTCCAGAGCCTTTACATTCAAGTCGAAGTAAAATTCATTACTGCCATAAGTAGATCTGATCACCCGGGTTTCATCACCCGAGCTGCTGCGAGAGTTGCCAGCGCCCCATGCATCTACCAATGTAACCTTGTAGCCATTGCGCAAAAGATGCAAGGCCGTCCAACCACCGAACGCCCCGGCACCGACCACGGTGATAGTCGAACTCAACGGCAAACTTGGAATTGAAGTTTGTGACTTGTTATTTAGAGTATCGGGAGCAAATGTATTGATGTTGGGTTTCAAGCTGAGTTTGTTTTAACCTCAACAAATTTAAAGGGTTCCGCCAATAGTCAATGCGCTATCTTTTCCTACACTTATAAATCATTTTGTTAATTATAAAATAGAGAGGATGAAATTGAAGTACCCAATCAATCTGCATAAAGGTATCACGTTTTTGGTGGTGATCATTTTAATGAATGTCTATAACAACTATTCGATAGCAGGTTATCTCTATCTCGCTCTGCATGGAAGCTACGGATTGATGTGGTTGCTGAAAGATCAACTGTATCCCGCTAAGCA
>JAJTHV010000471.1 GCA_021300095.1 Flammeovirgaceae bacterium
CTTTCTTGCGGGTCACCAATGCTTTGTTGTTGTTATTTTCAAGCGCAGCCTCTAATGCATCATCGCGCCAGTAGCGTTTGTTTTGCGCATTGGTGATAGCGCCAATTTCGCAAATGCCTTCAAAGCCCTTCCACATCTTGCGCGACACCTCGCCATGCAATTGCGAAACACCGTTGGCACGCTTGGCCATACGTAAAGCCGCTAGTGTATAGTTGAGTGTGTTCTCATCTGGTGCCGCCATTTCCAAAATGGTTTTGCGATCGGCTCCCTGAAAGAAGCCAAGTACTTCCAGTGTTTTGATGGCATGCTCTTCGTTGCCGGCTTTTTCAGGTGTGTGTGTGGTGAATACCACACGCTTTTTCACCTCTTCCAATTTTTTGTATTTATCCAATAGGTAAAAACAAAGAGGTAATGCATGCCCTTCATTCATGTGATAGATATCCGTTTCACGACCTAACACATCCAATAGCTTGGCTCCGCCCACTCCTAACAAAATAGATTGCGCAATGCGAGCAGATTCGTGTGAATCATACAAACGATGGCAAATGGTTTGAGCTAAGTAGTCGTTTTCGACTATATCCGTGCTTAGTAAAAAAATAGGTACTGTGTTGAACACTTCCGGCTTAAGTAAATACACCTTTACATGCACCGTGTGATTGTGGATGGTAATGGGAAACGTGATACCAATGTCGGTGAGAAAGGAATAGTCTTTCTGAATGTAGCTGGATTGGAGTGTGCCATCCTTGTTGCGCTCCTGATCGTAATAACCGTATTTCCACAAGATGCCAATGCCTACCAAATTTTGGTTTAGCTCAAATGCACTGCGCATGTGCGAGCCGGCCAGAAAGCCCAGACCTCCGCTGTAAATTTTTAACGGTTGATCAATGGCAAACTCCATTGAAAAATAAGCAGCCGATTTGCTGTACTTTTTGTCGAAGGAGTAAGGAAAGAGCTGATCGAGTGAAAACATGCGCCTGAGATTTAGTTAAGGTTAAATTTTTGGTGTGCGAACTTAACACATCCCAATCAATTTGCTTAAACAAATTGACGTTGGCGCATTCTTTAACTTAATGCAAACGATTGTAATGCCTACCTATAGGTAAGTCATGGCGATGGAAATCTGCTTCGAAGTGCTGAAATCTATTTTTGTTTTCTCATAGCTGGGCGGGCCAAAAGTACCTTTTGCATTATTGGAGAAGCCAAAGCCTTCTTTGGGCATGCCGATCATGTTTGAATCCATCTTTTCATTGCTATTGGCATCGTGCATCACACTGATGCCGTACGTGCCTGCGGGTAGGTTATCTATTACCACTTCTACGGTGCCTTTGGCTGCTTTTGCAGACTTCACCATAAACCACTTTTTCATAAAATCTTTGTCGGAGTTGTAAATGGCGATACGCACGTGCCCTTCGGCATCTTTTACATTCGTTACCTGAATGGTTAAAGTTTGTGTTTGGGCTTGACCCGCAAGGGAAATAAGCGCTGCGATTAACAAGGGAGCAAAAATCTTTTTCATATCTTTTTTCTTCAAAATTCTATCCATGTGCGAGTTTTCTCAAATCAAAACGACCGAAATGTAGGTTTCGTATTCTCAACTGTTCAGGTAAAAGATGAGTTGTTCGTACCCCTTTAACCGATCGTAATAATTCGCAAGATAATACCATCTTATTTTGTATTTTTATTTTCTATCAATCCTAAAATGTATGGCATCTATTACCCTGAAGCTAAACAATAAGAATTACACCATCGAGGCCGACCCCAAAATGCCACTGCTGTGGGCAATCCGCGATTTGGCCGGCCTCACCGGAACCAAATATGGTTGTGGCATTGCCCAGTGTGGTGCCTGCACCGTTCATTTAGAAGGCGTACCCGTGCGATCGTGTTCGGTTCCTGTTTCTTCGGCTGCTAATAAAAACATAACTACCATCGAAGGTCTCTCGACTGATAACTCCACAGCCGTGCAGCGCGCCTGGATTTTAGAACAAGTGCCTCAATGTGGCTATTGCCAGAGCGGCCAGATTATGGCGGCATCTGCATTATTGAAACGCAATCCAAATCCTACCGACAAAGACATCGATACGGCTATGCAAGGACATATTTGTCGGTGCGGTACTTATCCGCGCATTCGGAAAGCTATCAAAACGGCCGCTCAATTAATGACTCAAAAATAAATTGATATGGAAACGACCCCTAAAAATATATCGCGTAGAAACTTCATTAAGCTCTCCGGCTTAACGGGCACCGCTCTGACGCTCGGCTTCAGTTTTTCCACTTCTGCGAATGAATTGGACATTTGGAATGCGACTGCTGCTGAAAGTAGCGGTGTAGAACTAAACGCCTGGATTTCGATTGACACTAACGGAAAGGTAACGCTCATGAACCACCGCTCGGAAATGGGGCAAGGTTCGTTTCAATCCGTGCCCCAGATGATTGCCGAAGAATTGGAAGTAGCACTCGATCAGGTGAACATCATCTTTGCTCCCGGCAACGGAAGAAAATATGGTAGCCAAGTGACGGGTGGAAGTTCGACTATTCGTGGCTCGTACAAAAAGTTATTGCGATTAGGTGCCTCTGCGCGTGAAATGCTGATTGAAACCGCAGCCAAAAAATGGGGTGTAAATAAATCAGAATGCTATGCCGAAAACGGAACTGTCATTCATCGCGCCAGCGGAAAAAAATTCCACTATGGCGAGTTGGTGACCGAAGCGGCTAAACTGGAAGCACCCAAAGATGTAGCACTCAAGAACCCGAAAGATTACAAATTGATTCGCAAGCCATTGCCACGGCAAGACACACCCATGAAGGTAAATGGCAAAGCAGTGTTTGGTTTGGATTTTAAGTTGCCGAGCATGCTGTATGCCGTTGTAGAACGCAGTCCGCGATTTCAGGGAAAGGTGATTAAATGGGATGACACCGAAACAAAAAAAGTGCCGGGTGTAAGACATGTGCTGAAAGTAACACGCGATGAGTTTGGCAACATGCGCGAAGGCGTAGCCGTAGTTGCCGACAACACCTGGGCTGCTATGCAAGGAAGAAAAGCATTGAAGATCGAATGGGATGACACGGCATTTCCGCATCATAGCACGGAAGAGCTGTACACTAAAATGCGCGAACAGGTTAAAGGCGAAATGATTTCTTTTCGCACGATGGGTAACACCACAAGCGCTTTCGCGAAAGCGGAAAAGAAAGTGGAAGCCACGTATGAAACTCCTTACGAATCGCACAGCTGCATGGAGCCGCTGAATTGTGTGGCCAATGTTACAGATGATAAAATTGAAATCTGGGGACCGATACAAGGTCCGGATTGGATTCAACAAAATATTTGTGCGCACTTCAAACTGCCTCCTGAAAAAGTAATTGTGAACATGACGTTTCTAGGTGGAGGTTTTGGCCGCAAGGCTTTTACCGATTATCCGTACGAAGCGGTCATGATTTCAAAAGAGATCAAAGCGCCCGTGCAGGTAATCTGGACTCGCGAAGACGACATGACCATTGGCCCGTTCCGCCCGGGCATGGTGTACCAATGCAAAGGAGCGGTGACGGGCAACGGACGCATCGGTTCATTTGAAACGAAAATCTCCGGTCAGAACATGGACATGCAAAATCCGGGTGCCGATAAAACAAGCTACAACGGCAGTGACACCGAAGGATTTTTGGAAGGGTATTTTGAGTCAATACCACACTATAGCTTTGGCGACTCACCATTGGATTCGCCTGTGCCGGTGATGTGGTGGCGCTCGGTGTATTCATCGACCAATGCGTTTGCTTTTGAGAGTTTTATTGATGAGCTGGCCGTGCAAGCAGCAAAAGATCCAATCGATTTTCGCAGACAACATTTGGGGGAGCGTTATCAGTTGCTCATGAATAAATTAGAGCAAGTGAGCGGTTGGAAGGAGCGTGGAAAAAATACAGGCTACGGAGTGGCCATCACTGAATGTTTCTCGAGTATTGTAGGCGAGGTAGTGAAGGTTTCAAAAACGGCTGATGGCAAAATAAAAATTGACAAAGTGTGGGCGGTGATGGATTGCGGTTGGTATGTCAATCCGGATATCATCAAAGCACAAGTGGAAGGAAGTATTGTGATGGCTTTAGGGGCTGCCACGAAGCATGAAACTACCTTTAAAGATGGCAAAGCGGTAGAGCGTAATTTTGTGGAGTACAAAATGCCACGCATTCAAGACATACCTGAGATTGAAGTGCACATTATGGACAACGAGGAAAAAGCAGGAGGGGTAGGTGAGCCTGGCTTGCCGCCATTTACACCCGCGCTGACCAATGCCATCTTCGATTTGACAGGTACCCGAATTCGCAGGCTGCCTTTCAGTTTGGATAAGATTGGCTAACTTTGTCTTTGCAAAACTGCGATTTACTAAATAGAGCAGCGTATGAAATCATTTGAACGAATTACATTTGATCCAACCATCATGGGCGGAATGGCCTGCATTCGAGGAATGAGAATTACTGTCTCCGTGGTTTTAAGTCTGGTAGCTAGCGGTATGAATTCGAAAGAAATTATTGAAGATTACCCTGACCTTGAAGAGGAGGACATTAAAGAATGTCTAAGGTACGCATCCATGTTAGCGAAGGAAAGGCAGATTGCTTTAGTGTAGAGGTTTACTATCCAAGATAATTAAAAGTATTATATGAAAATAGTTTTTATACTGGCAGCTATTGCCATCACTTTTGTTTCCTTTCAAAAAAAACCTGCATTTGATTTGAAGGCGAGTATGACCCGCGGGCAAGAAGTGTACACCACCAATTGCGTTAGCTGCCACATGGAAAAAGGCGAAGGCATGGAAGGCGTTTTTCCTCCGCTAGCAAAATCCAATTACCTGATGGCCGATAAAAAAAGATCGATCGTGCAAATTATAAAAGGTGTGAGCGGACCGATAAAAGTAAACGGTGTCGAATACAATGGCGAAATGGCGGCTATTGATTTGAGCGATCAGGAGATCAGTGATGTGTTGAATTATGTGCGCAATTCTTTTGGCAACAAAGGCGCAGCCGTAACACCGGAAGAAGTAAAGGCAGCGAGAAAGTAATTTTTCAAATAAGGTAGTTTTTTAAATCACTTAACCCTTGTAAGCACTCTCTTTGCTTCGTCTACTCCCAACTCTTCTGATTTCCTGAATTGTTGAATGGCTGCCCTCTTTTTGCCCAATTTGAGCAACATTTTTCCTTGATAAAGATAAATCCAGCCATTGTAGGGATTGTTCTCAATAGCCTTTTCAAAGAATTGGTTTGCCAACTCATATTCACCAAATCTTGAATAACAAGCTGCTTTAATAACATAGGTATCTATCTCTTTGTAGACCTCCGGATGATTTTTTGCAAACAGAAGGAATTTCTCATAGTGTGATTTCAATAATTCAACGTCTCGTTGATCTAATAGTATTTGAAACTTTAGATCATTTGAAGGCTTATGCCAAATTTTTGAGAAAAATCGGTCGAGTGTTTTTACAGCGGTTAAGGTATCTCCTGATTCAACGAGGAGTTCTGCAATAGTTTGAACTTTTTCAGAGTCGTATATATTCCATTCGGTTGAATCAACTACCCGAAAATAATCTTTA
This sequence comes from Flammeovirgaceae bacterium, assembly GCA_021300095.1. GTDB lineage: Bacteria > Bacteroidota > Bacteroidia > Cytophagales > Cyclobacteriaceae > ELB16-189. The sequence continues at coordinate 5,571 of JAJTHV010000471.1, forward strand.
ATTGCTAAACTGAGTTTCCCTACTTTAAAATAGGTTCGGGCCCGATTCTCGATAGCTTCCTTATCTAAACTATCAAACTGGAGGTAGCGTGTGAAATCTTGTTCAGCTCCTTTATAATTCTCAGTAAGAAATCGAGCAACGCCTCTGAGTTTATATAGACTTTTTAAGTCTTGATTTATTTTCAATGCAATCGAAAATTCACTTTCAGCTTTTTTCCAATTTTGAATACTTGATTCATAGATAGCTATTTTTTTGTGAACATCCCATATATCTGAATCAAGTTTGCTGGCAGAATTATAAGAAGTAAGTGCTAACGAGTGGTCACCCATATATTCTGCCGAAACACCAACCAGGAATAAGCAAAATGCATATGATTTGTAATTCTTAACTTCTCTTATTACCTCAATGGCCTCAGCAAATTTTTCAACTAACATCAGGCAATAAGCCTTTTTAACTCGTTGTTGATTTTGCTCATCCATTCCATAGATATTGGCAAGTATGTGGTAGCCGGCTGATTGCATATCAAAGGTCTGGTCAAACTTTGATTGATGTCCACGAAAAATATCTTGATTAATTGTTGTGGCTTGAAGGGCTTTTTGTAAATCCGAAAAGGCCTCGGCATATTTTTCTTGTTTGATAAGTAGTGTGCCGCGTGTAATTCGCAGACCATAATCTGTTGGCATTAAAAATAGAAGTTGATTTAGATCTTGTAGGCTGGTATCCGGATTTTCTTTTAGATTGATCAGCATCCGGTACATCAGCGCTTGCCTATTTTGGGGGTCTTTTTTGATAACTTCACTGAGATAGGTAGTTGCTATTTTTGTGGATTGCCCTGCTTGCTGATAAAGTACAGCCAAATAGACCTTTGAAGGTGTAAAGGTAGAATCGATGGCAAGAGATTCTTCGAACGATTTTTTGGCTTCAATTCCATTGCGATTCCCCATATGAAGAATCCCCAACTGGTAGCTGGGTATAGGTGATGTTTTTGCCAGTTCCTTTGCTTTGGTAAACAATACCCGGGCTTGGGATATATTTCCATTCAATTGATAGGCTTTGCCTAGCTCAATCAACCCTTCTATAAACTTTGGGTTATAGGTTATCACTTTTTTCAAATCAAAAATGGCTCGAGTAAATTTCCCTATTCGTTTTTGTGCTACCCCTCGGTAATAGCGGGCCGACCAAATAGATGAATCACTTTTCAATACATTTGTGAAATTCTGGATCGCCACGTCAAATTTCTCTTCATGCAGATTATTCAATCCATCATTCATTTCGACTTGAGCTTGTGCAGGAAGTTTCCAAGTCATCGATACAGGAGCGAATGAAAGTAAATCAGAAACGATGTTCATCGTATAGTACTGATCAAAATCACTTTGGCCGTGACATGTATCTGGAATGATAAGAAATGATAGGCAAGTAATGATAACCAGAGCTCTCATGACAGGTACTTTTGAGAGAAAGGTATTCAATAATCTTAACCTCAACAATGGGTTCCAGATTAAATAATTAGAGATAGTGATACTCGCAGCGGGACTCTACGATCTAGCTAATGGTCTTAACTTTTTTATAAAGTTAAGACCGTTGAAAGCTAATTCATCTTTATTCATTAAAACTTCATTACCACACCTACTTGGTTCGGAGATACATTGAATTTCAGTTCTGTTCTTTTTCTAATTGTACTCGTTTTGTTGCCTTGATTGTAAATCGATACAGCTTCTTTTGTTTTCTTATTAAATACACTACTGAAAGGAATTGAAATAACAATTAGTCCGGCACCAATTCCGGCAAGCTCCCAACTTGGTTTGCCACCCGCAATCGCTGTACCGATGGGCCATCCTACCAAAAACCCTCCTGCCATACCAAAAATAGTGGCTGCCGTTCCGTTGGGTTTGGCTTGCTGAAATAATTTTGACGCTTCGGGGTTTGCTTCTAGAGCTACTCCTAACTGTTTGACCGTGAGGCCCTGATTGTTTTGAAAATACTTGTACCCGCCAAACACTTTCGTCATGCGGATGGAATCGGTTTGAGCAACTGTGCTCGTGGCAAAGAATAGAAGGAACGCGGAGGTAAAAATGAACTTCATAGGGCTTTAATTTTAAGTTGTCTGATAAATTGGTTTTTATGGTTTAACAATAATCTTGTATTCGTAATGCAAATTTAATAGCATGGTTTGTATCCCTGTAAAAGCTGTGTTGAAATGGTTGTAAACTTTGCTGCAAAAAATATAAAATATGTTGCACCAGTATCACAAAACATGCAACGGACCTTGTGCAAGCATAAGAATTAGTTTAGTATCAACTGAAAATTAGCGACTACTTTCTTTTTGGCGATAAAGTAGCCAACTACCAGATTAGGTGCCCATGCCATCCATGATACGATTTGATACGAAAAAGTAAAATCATCTGTAGCAATCATGAGCAACGGTAACCAAATCCGTAAAGTCACGGCTCCTACACACATGGCATAACTATAGATCATCCATTTTTGATGTGCAATTACTCTTCCTTTCCGGATGGTGAGGTAACCTTGAATAGTAGAATACGCCCAGATCAATCCCCCGATCATAAAACCAAGAAAGGCAATGAAGCCGCCTTCGGCAAAGAATCCAATATAGCCTACGCCAATTGCACTCAGCCAAACACAGAACAAATACACTTTTCCAATCATACGATGAAGCCTCATAGAATAATTACGCAGCCCTTGAATGAACTGTAGCCATCCCACCAGCAGCGCAATGCCCCCAAACGAGATGTGCATGTAAAAGAATGGTTTCCACACCCAATCCGACAATAGCGCATCACTTTTCACTTCCAGGATACCCACCTTTCCTTCGGCTAGAAAAAACTGAAGGGGGTAAATGCTGATCAAAAGAATAAGAAAAATGAGCGGTAGGTACAGTAAGATGCTGATCCAACTACGCCAATTTGGACGAATCGAGGCCATGTTTTTTTTAACAAAGAGAATGCAATCTTGCCTACTAATCGTTCCGATTTATACTTTGGGATAAGTCCGGCTCTATGGTTTTGAGAAATGCATCTTATTGAAGATCAGTGTTCCTGTAAAGTGGAACCTGCGAATGGGAGAAATTTTCAGAGATGAACTACTCGTCTGCCTTAATTTGAATGTGCTTTTGCGCGAGATAGCTGGTAGGCGATAGCCCAGTCGCATTTTTGAAGTTACGGTAAAATGCAGTCTTGGAATTAAACCCGCATTCAAAAGCCAGCGCCAGCAAAGTGTACTTTTGATTTGCCGGTAACGCTACTATATTTTTAAATTCTTCGATGCGCCTGCCATTGATATAGTCGTAAAATGTTTTTGACTCCATGGAATTAATCACCTGCGACAAGTGATTAGGATGAACCGCCAGTTTATCAGCCAAATCACTGAGTGTTAGCTCTGGATTTAAGAAAACTTTTTCTACTTCTATTACCTGTTGAAGTTTCTGGTGAATGGATACTTGCGCCTCGCTTGTCAACGTTGATTTGTGATATTTAGACTTGAGTGGTTCGGGTAATGGTGTTGCATTTTCTTCTTTTTCCGGAAGGAGTGGAGTTTCAACAGTTTCCGGTAATGGCGTCTGGGTAAAAATGCCAACCTGCTTGATGCCGAAATAACCAAGCAGCAACACAAACAAGGCTACTAATGAAAAGATGACTATATCATTACCGGAAAATACGGCAAGCCAAACCAGCCCAACACCATAGGTAAGGTATTGCAGCCAGACCAGATTAATCTTTTCTACGTACGAAAATCGATGACGGAGCGATTTTTTATGCCGTTGCAAAAGCGCTGACGACAAGACCACATACACCACACCCGATAATAAGACCATCACTTTGTGCGATACGAGTAGCCATTCATAACCCTTGCCGTGATTGGCAAACACCTCGAGTCGTTCTGCATGCGGTAATAGGTAGAACGGTATTAATGCCAGAAAGAAGAAAAGTGGAACTAGAAAATGCCACCACGCTGGTTTTTTCAAATACATATGCTGAGCTGTAAGTGAAGCGGTGTATACATACAACATGGGGCCATGCAGCAATGGGAAGGGAAAGGAAATAAGCAAATAGGGATAATAATAACGGTCTACGGTTGTGCTGAAATAGTAGAGTACGAGGTGAACACCCATAACCACCAGCCAGATGGCTAGAATTCCGTCTGCTTTTGTTCGGTTGCGCTTGGTAAATAACACCAATGCTAAAAGAAAGGCGATAGATATGGCGGAGATGTAAATCATGATTCGTTGGCGTAAATATCGAAATTTAATTGCGACCGGAGAGCCCCATGAAAATAGTTGGCAGGGACACAACTTTTTCGCGAAATCTATCCTTCCCGTTTTTCTCGCTCATAAATCGCGGCTACCTTTGTGTTTTTACGATGGCTATGGCAGACGAAAAAAGTTTGAATTTCTTAGAAGAAATTATTGAGACAGACCTTCGGGAGGGCAAATACACCAACATTGCTACACGGTTTCCTCCGGAACCGAACGGATACCTGCACCTGGGGCATGCCAAAAGCATTTGCCTCAATTTCGGTTTGACACAGAAATATGGCGGCTACACCAATTTGCGTTTCGATGATACCAACCCAGTCACAGAAGAAACCGAATATGTCGAAAGCATTAAAGACGATGTGCGATGGTTAGGTTTTCAGTGGGCCAATGAATTGTACGCTTCGGATTATTTTCCGCAGTTGTACGAGTTTGCTGTAATATTGATCAAAAAGGGATTGGCCTATGTGGATGACAGCACCAGCGAAGAGATAGCCGCACAAAAAGGAACGCCTACCAGACCCGGCACCAACAACATCTACCGCGATCGTTCCATCGAAGAAAACTTGACGCTCTTCACAGACATGAAGGCAGGCAAATACAAGGATGGCGAAAAAGTAGTGCGCGCAAAAATTGATATGACGCATACCAATATGCTCATGCGCGATCCAGTAATTTATCGTATCAAACATGCGCATCATCATCGCACAGGGGATGCATGGTGCATTTACCCCATGTATGATTTTGCCCACGGACAAAGCGACTCCATTGAAAAAATAACACACAGTATTTGCACGCTTGAGTTTGTTCCGCACCGCGAGTTGTACGACTGGTGTATTGAAAATCTGGAGATTTATCCATCACACCAATATGAATTTGCCCGCCTCAACATGACGTATACCATGATGAGTAAGCGCAAGCTATTGCAATTGGTAAATGAAAAACATGTAAGCGGCTGGGACGACCCTCGGATGCCTACACTCAGTGGCGTGCGCAGGCGTGGCTATACGCCTGAGAGCATTCGGGAGTTTTGTGATAAGATTGGCGTGGCCAAGCGCGAAAACTTGATCGACATCGGGCTTTTGGAGTTTTGTGTGCGCGAGCACCTCAACAAAATTTCGTTACGCAGAATGGTAGTATTGGATCCGATCAAAGTGGTGATCACTAATTATCCGGAAGGAAAAGAAGAAATTTTAACCAGTGAGAATAATCCGGAAGATGAAACAGCCGGATCGCGCACAATTCCATTTAGCCGCGAACTGTATATTGAAGCAGATGACTTCATGGAAGTGGCGCCAAAGAAATATTTCCGGTTAGCTCCCGGCCAGATGGTGCGCTTGAAAAGTGCCTATATTATTAAGTGCGAGGAGGCGATTAAAAATGCAGAAGGTAAAGTATCTGAGTTGCGTTGCACGTACGTGCCGGAAAGCAAGAGCGGATCTGACACATCGGGCATTCATGTAAAGGGTGTCATCCATTGGGTAAGTGTGGCGCATGCGTTGCCCATCGAAGTGCGCATGTACGACCGACTTTTTGTGACAGAAGATATGAATCGAATTGAAGATGATTTTAAAAATCACTTAAATCCGGAGTCATTGAAAGTGTTGACGAATGTTTATGCAGAACCATCGTTGAAAGAAGCCAAAGATGGAGACCGCTTTCAGTTTATGCGCACAGGTTATTTTTATAAAGATAAAGATTCTACGACCAACCAGTTGGTATTTAACCGTACGGTGACACTCAAAGACATGTGGGCAAAAGAAGTGAAGAAGGGATAGGCGCACTTTCTGATTCCTGATCTTTAAAAATAAATTCCTGAGGTCGGGAATAAGTTGGTCTGCAGGCTTGTCTAATGGGCAAACAGTTAGAATATGAAATTTTCCATTATCGCCTTAGCGCTCTCTTTGATCATGATCGGAGGAAGCGCACAAACAAGTAATTCGCCTCAGACAGATAAGCCTCAGGTTCACTCAACTTCCCCAAGCAAGAAAGGAAGCCATCGGCATCATTTCAGAGGAGGCAAAAAGAAGCAGGGAGAACATGGCCACAAAGGGCATGGCCGTCACAAAGGCCGTCATCGTCATCACCGGTCTCACTAATTTGCATCCCGAAAAAATCTTGATCAATTTTGACTTACATATTAATTTCTATTTATGAACTTGAATAACAGTATGCGTATCTATCACCGCTATCTTGGATTCTTCTTAGCAGGCATCATGGCTGTCTATGCCATCAGCGGAATAATTTTAATTTTCAGAGATACGGATTTTTTAAAGGTTGAAAAGAAAGTGGAGAAGGAACTGAAGCCTAATTTGGAAGCAGAAGAACTCGGCAAAGCGTTGCGCATTCGCGAATTGCAAGTGACTGGCACCGAGGGCGCCATTGTATCATTTGCACAAGGAACATATAATAAGGAAACGGGCGTGGCTGTTTATACGACCAAAGAATTGCCATTGGTTCTAAATAAAATGACTCAACTACATAAGGCAAATACCAAGCAGCCCCTATTCTTCCTGAATATTTTATTTGGACTTTCACTTTTCTTTTTTGTGATTTCTTCTTTTTGGATGTTCATGCCGGGTACAGATGTTTTTAAAAAAGGACTTTACTTTGCTGCGGCTGGCTTGGTGATTGCACTCTTGTTGATATTCATCAAGTAAGTATAGGATGATGGACTGTCAGAAGGAGTATCATTTACAGTACAACTTCCGGTTGCGGATTAGGCATAATCACATTTGGTTCTGATGTCTTTTTGATCGTAGCTGCCAGATTAGGTAGTTTAATTCGGAATTGGGTACCAACACCTAAAGTCGATTCCACGGAAACGTGTCCACCTAATTTCGTGATCGTTTCTTTAAAAATGAATAAGCCTAGCCCCGAACCTTTGGACGAAGCATTAGCCCGGTAGAACATGTGAAAAATCTTTTCGATATGTTCTGAACCGATACCGATTCCATTGTCTGTAAAATCAATTCGAGCGTATGAATCCTCAATCACTATGGTTACCTGAATGAATGAATTGGGTTTGGAAAAATCCGCATAGCGAATCGCATTAGAAATAAGATTGTTAAACAGAATGTGCAAACGCCCACGGTCGGTGTAAAAGGGCGTTTTTTGTTGTATATCTATAATGTGTTGAATGGCGGCCGCACCCGGTAAAAATTGATGACTATCAAATACTTCGGATAAGAGTGAATTAAATTCTATGATGCCAGGTTGAAGGGCGAGCCGTTTGTTTTTAGAATAACCTACTATTTGTTCGATAAAGTCCTCCATTCGATTAATGGAGTTTTCCATCATTTGAATATGTGGCTTAATGGAGTCTTGCTGATTTTCATACTTCATAATATTCAATAATCCGAGCAAAGAAGTAAGTGGTGAACGCAAATCATGTGCCGTGCTATAGATAAAACTGTCCAACTCTTTATTCAGTTTTTTTAATTCCAGATTTCTTCCCTTTAGTTGTCGCGACTTTAACTTCACTTCGTTCATTTGGGCTTCGGTTTCTTGAATTAAATGCGTAAAAGACTGTGTGAGTGTGTTAATTTCTTCTGCCGCACTTTCAATCGAGAAGGAGGGCGAGATATACTTCTTTGACCCTACTACTTTACTCATCACTTTCGATAGTTTGGCGATCGGAGAGGAGAGCTTTTTGGAAATCCAATAACCAGAAATCAGTGAAAAGATAACAGCCCCGGCAACTACCAGCAGAAAGAAAACGCGTACTTGGGTTTGTGCTGCGCTGGATACCTCATCGCTGTATTTTGAAAGAGAGAAATAGCGTTGCACCAATTGATCGCTCAGCGCATTTAAATCAGCCCGTAGCCCATCTCTGCTGCTAAGACCAATTTGAATTTGTATATCGGCCAGCTTATTGAAAAGCTGAATATATTGTTGCAGATGATGCAACGCAGCCAAATTAATCGTTTCGTTTTTGCGGAGTTCAATGATAAACCGGTAAGCAATCTGATTGACATTTTGAATATACATTACCTCGTGCCGCAAGAAAAAGTCCTTTTCGTTTCTTCGCAGAGAAAGAACCATATATTGATCGAGGTGGAATTGAGCCTCTTCCAATTTGTGTGCGTGAAATCGCATTTGCCCTTCGAGACCGAAATCTTTAAATCCCTTTTCAAATAAGAGCGTTTCGAGCAATTCAAATTTGGTGTTGTATTGATTTAATACTGTGTCCACTTGTTGCAGGCTCTCCACAATTCCATTTTTACTTTGCGCTACAATTTCATTCGTTCCCCGAACAATCAACTTCCGAAGGCTATCTCTTTTTTTTAAATAGGAGCTTTCATGTGTTTCGAAGTATCTCTGGTTGATCGTTTCCAAATCAAAAAAATCGTTGTCATTTTTTAAGAGGCTAAGTGTAGTGATCTCCAGTTGGCTAATGCGTGCATGTATAGCAATGATGCGATTGGTTTGATCAAGCATGTAAATGGACACAGCCGCTACGCATATAATTAACAACGTAAGAAATAAAAAGCCGGATAGCATGCGGCTTCGAATAGAGTTCAGTTTCAGTAGTTGCATCATGTATTTCAAATGTACGCACCACCATAATAATTTGTTTGTTAACAAATTATTATGCCAGCATAGAAACAGTCATATTTGTGAAGTATGGAGTTGACAAGTAAGATTAGTGTAATTATACCTGCATTCAATGAAGAAAACGGAGTAGGTCAGGTGATTCAGGAGATACCCAAGCACGTGGTAAGTGAGATCATTGTTGTCAACAATGCTTCAATCGATAACACCGAACAGGTCGCTTTACGGCACGGAGCTACCGTACTGCACGAACCTGTTCCGGGCTACGGCCGAGCTTGCCTCAAAGGAATTGACTATTTAAGAAAGAGCAATACACCGCCTGATGTTGTTGTTTTTCTGGATGCCGATCATTCGGACTACCCGGAGGAGATCAGTAAATTGGTAGAGCCTATTGAACGTGATGGCGTAGATCTTGTGATTGGCTCGCGTGCACTAGGCACAAAAGAGCGAGGTTCAATGACCCCGCAGCAAATTTTTGGCAATTGGTTAGCCACGCGACTTTTAAAAATGTTTTATGGTGTTAAGTTTACTGATTTAGGCCCCTTTCGGGCGATTCGATTTGACAAGCTTATCGAACTAAACATGCAAGACAAGACGTACGGATGGACCGTGGAAATGCAACTGAAAGCAGCTAAATTGGGAATGGCATGCGTGGAAGTGCCCGTGGGGTACCGTAAGCGAATTGGTTTCTCCAAGATATCAGGAACGATCAAAGGAACTGTTTTAGCGGGGTATAAAATTATTACTACACTATTCAGATATTTATAAACTCGTGATGGCCATTTCCCTTCAACAAGATTAGAATCATGCAGGTAGTTGTTATATCGATTTATGCGCTTACCCTTGGCTATATTTTTTTATTTAGCATGGGCCAACTGCATCTGACCTGGATTTACACACGCATTCGAAAAGCAAAAGTTAATGATCCGGTATTGACTCAAATCCCACTTGTAACGATTCAGTTGCCGATTTACAATGAGAAATATGTCGTGGAGCGACTGATTGAAGCGGTTGCCAATTTTGATTACCCCAAAGAGAAACTGGAAATTCAGATTTTGGATGACTCAACCGATGAAACTACTGCTTTGATTTTACGAAAAATCGAATCGCTGCGACATCTCAACTTGACCATTCATTTGATTCACCGCGAAAACAGAGCAGGCTACAAAGCCGGTGCACTGGCGCACGGATTTCAATTGGCCACAGGCGAATTCATTGCGATTTTTGATGCCGACTTTGTTCCATCTCCTGATTTTTTGCAAAAGACATTGCCCTACTTCCAAAATAAACAAGTAGGGGTTGTGCAGACACGCTGGGGACACATCAACAAAGATTACTCCTTGCTTACACGTTTGCAAGCATTTGGTTTAGATGCGCACTTTTCGATCGAACAGAGTGCGCGCAGTGCTGCCGGAAGTTTTATCAATTTTAATGGCACATGTGGCGTTTGGAGAAAGACCTGTATTGCAGATGCTGGCGGCTGGAGTTTTGATACACTCACGGAAGATTTAGATTTGAGTTACCGCGCACAATTGAAGGGTTGGAGATTTCATTACCTAGAGGAGGTAGAAACGAAAGGCGAACTGCCCATTATTATGTCGGCCATCAAGTCACAGCAGTATCGGTGGAATAAAGGCGCAGCCGAAACCGCTCGCAAAAATTTTGGAAGTGTTTTGGCTTCTCATTTTTCACTGAAGAACAAGGTGCACGGTTTTTTTCATTTGTTCAATAGTTCGGTTTTTATTTGTTTGTTGATGGCAGGTTTGCTGAGCATACCCATGCTCTATATCAAACAGGCACGCCCCAACATTGCATGGTTATTTAACTTGGGAATTATTTTTCTCGCAGGATTCTTATCCATCACTCTCTTCTATTGGGTGGCTACCAAACGATTTAATCCTTTGAATCAGAAAAAAATATTCTGGTCACTCTACCCGCGATTTCTTATTGTTTCAATGGGTCTTTCGTTACACAATGGGTTGGCTGTTTTAGAAGGATTGATAGGCCGCAAAACGCCTTTTGTGCGAACACCAAAGTTCAACGTGCAGCATCGAAGCGATTCATGGAAAAGCAACGTGTACATCCAAAGCAACATCAAAGGACTGACAATTGGCGAAGCAATGCTTTGCCTTTATTTTGTTTTTGGAATAGTGGCTGGAATCCAACTAAAAGATTACGGGTTACTATTTTTTCATGCCATGATGGCGCTGGGCTTTGGTAGCGTATTTTATTATTCGATGAAGTCGACTGTGCATGGTTCCTAAGAAGACTGGTTCGCTTTTACTCGCAACACTCTGTGTTCTGCTCTACGGATATTTGGCTTTTTTTTTGGAGCGTACAAATGCAGTTCAATTACTGACAAGCTTTGTTGTTCTTTTTGGAGTTTATTTATGGCTCGCAAAAAAGAGCCCCGAAAGCGAACTCACTTTTTGGATTATTGCGGCTTTTGTTTTTCGGGCAAGCTTTTTATTTTCTATCCCTCATCTTTCAGATGATTTCTATCGCTTTCTCTGGGACGGGCATTTACTGAATGCGGGGTATCACCCTTTTGCGCATGTGCCCCGCTATTACATAGAACAATCAATTGCGATACCAGGAATTTCAACGGAACTATTCAACCAGCTCAACAGCCCTGACTATTTCACGATTTATCCTCCGGTTAATCAATTTGTATTTTGGGTTTCTGCCAAGTTGGGTGGCGATACGATTTGGATTGGAGTGGTCGTGATGCGCTTGTTTATTTTATTGGCTGAAGTGGGAAGTAGTTGGTTTATCTATAAGATTTTGAAACGCCACCAACTACCGCCATCGCGTGTTCTACTCTACGCACTCAATCCATTAATCATAGTAGAGTTCACAGGCAACTTACATTTTGAGGCGTTCATGATTTTCTTTTTGCTGGCAAGCTATTGGTTCTTTTTGCGTAATCAACTGATACCATCCGCCTTGTTTTTCAGTCTGGCGATTTGTACCAAGTTGCTTCCTGTTGTTTTTCTTCCTCTGTTTATCGTGCGACTGGGTTGGAAGCGGGTATCTGTTTTTTATGTATTTGTTTTTTTCTTTACGCTGCTCTTTTTTATGCCGCTGCTTAATTGGGAAATCATCAATGGCTTCCGCGAAAGTTTGGGTTACTATTTTAAGAAATTTGAATTCAATGCAAGCATTTATTATGTGGTGCGGGAGTGGGGGTTTTGGAAATACGGATACAACATTATTCAAACGGTAGGTTGGAAGTTAGCTGTGTATGCGAGTGCCGCCATCGTTCTTTTCTACACTTGGGATGCGTGGACGGTTTGGAAGAAGAAAGACTCAAACACTCTATGGCTTGGTTATCTTGCTTTACTGACAATTTATTTTTTGTTCTCTACGGTCGTGCATCCGTGGTATGTTGGCTCGCTGGTTGCTTTTTCGCTATTTACAACTTCCAGATTTGCGATTGTTTGGAGTGCTGTGATTGTATTGACTTATGCTGGATATTCGCACGCGGGGTATCATGAATCGCTTCTGCTGGTAGCAGCCGAATATGCAATTGTTGTTATTTTTGCATTCGTTGAGTGGCGAGCTCATTTTAAATTCAGTCAAGCTCAAATCCTGTCTTAGTATGCAGTGGCTTCCCTTTTTACTTTTTTCTGGTAGCATCTGGATGATTGTGTTAAAATCTCTTTTAGTGCTTCCATTTGTATTCATGATAGCGCGACTGCACATCGCTAAGTGGGAGAAGGTTTGTTGGATTCTGCTAGTATTATTGTTTACATGGCTTACCATTTTTATCTTTTACATGTTCCGAAACTCTTTTATCTTATTGAAACGCGAGCGTAGAAAATTTAATCCCTCCTTTCGAAGAGATCGCGATCAAACACTCCATACACCTGATAGATGAAACAACGATTGATACTCTTTTATCGTAATCCGGAATTAGGAAAAGTAAAAACGCGCCTCGCAAAGGATGTAGGCGATGAGCGGGCACTTGCCATCTACCACGCGTTGTGTGAACACACGTTACGAATTTCACAATCATTGGCGTGTGACAAAGTAGTTTACTATTCGCATCAAATCGAATTTGGCGACATGTGGCCGGATACTTTGTTTGAAAAGAAAATGCAATCTGGAAATGACTTGGGCGAACGCATGGCGAATGCGATTGAAGCCAGTTTTGCACATGGCTATACATCCATCTGCATCATCGGCACCGATTGCCTCGAGTTAACTTCTGAAATTATAAATCAGTCATTTACTGAATTGGAGATTAGCGATTCCGTTATTGGACCTGCACGCGATGGTGGATATTATTTGTTAGGTATGAAGCGGCTGCACCCGGAATTTTTCCGGAACAAACAGTGGAGTACAGACACAGTTTATCAGAATACAATTCAAGATTTTGAGAAAAAGTCATTGTCATATTCCATTCTGCCATTGTTACGCGATGTGGATGAGGTAAAGGATTTGCCTGCTCAATACCTCTGAATAAACTGATTACTTCAACGCCTCTAAGTCGCGAATTAAAATTCGTTTGCGATCAAAGTTGATCAGATTCTTTTCTTTTAGATCATTTAGAATGGTAGTTACCGTTTGCCGGGATGTTCCTGTAAGAGAGGCAATATCCTGGTGGGTAAGTTTGGTTTGGATCAACGTTTCGTAACCGACTTTTTACCCCTTCCAGGCAGCGGCA
>JAJTHV010000462.1 GCA_021300095.1 Flammeovirgaceae bacterium
CTCGTTGCTCTTCCGGCGAGTAGATGCGTCCGGTGCGTGCTACTTCAATGGGCTCCGATGCCGTCAACGAAAAATAAGCCCCGAATGTATCCTTCAAGCCGGGTCCATGGAAATCAGACAGCAACAAACCATTCTGAGCATACGCAATCGTGTACGCGATCATACAACCAGCCGAAATGACCAGTCCAGAGGTGACGTAGGAGTAGAACAACAGGTTCGGAGATACTAGACGCTCACGAACAGGGTCGCGGGGCTTACGCTCCATAGTTTCCGATTCCGCCGGCTCATACGCCAATGAAATCGCCGGCCCAAGCTCTGTTCCAAGATCAATACATAAGACTTGCATAGGAGTCAAACCAGCTGGAATGCCACAAAGAAGAGCAATCAGAGCCGACACGGCTTCGGGAAAGATATGCGCCATTGTGTAGGCGATGGTCTTTTTGATGTTATCAAAGATGATTCGGCCTTCTTCAATTCCTACCACAATCGAAGCAAAGTTGTCGTCCATCAACAAAATGTCTGCTGCATCTTGAGCAACTGCAGAGCCATTCAATCCCACTGTCGACGCAAAAACAAAATGAATTTTGAGTTATGTTGCATTCGTCTGCGACTATTTCCAATCTTCGATTGTTTACTTACTTGCCACGCCGATATCGGCCTGTTTGAGTGCCGGAGAGTCGTTGACTCCATCGCCCGTCACCGCCACGATCTGGCCCATCAGAGTTTGACATTTCTCCACGATGATGAGCTTGTGTGCTGGAGTCGTGCGACAGAAACATACCCCGCCGTCTTTGGACAAGATGGTTCGCCATTGATCATCCGTTAACGCATCAATACGACATCCATGGATGACCGCGCCGTCACATGAGTCCCAGTCCTTGTCGGAGGTTTCCTTTTCCAGCAACTCGATGTTGTTGTCGCTCTTGAGTAACCCAATCTCTCTGGCAATAGCTCTGGCAGTGAAGGGATGGTCGCCGGTAACCATGAAGACTTTGACGCCTGCACCGAGACACTTTGATATGGCTTCCGGAACGTTATCACGAGGTGGGTCCATGATCGCGACCAAGCCAATGAATTTGAGTTCCGACGTTGGGAAGTTGCGCTTGCTGTCGTCAGTCTCGAACTGAAAACCTTCAGGAGCGTAAAACGTCTTGGAACACAGAGCCAAAACACGCCTGCCTTGTGATGCAAAGCGCTCGTAAGCATCATTGAACTGCTCGCGAAACGATGTTGTGATTTCGATTGTATGGCGTTCCGACGGTCCTTTTGCGCTTGCATAAGTGGTGCACTTTCCGAGGATAACCTCTGGCGCACCTTTCATTAGCACCTCATATTCAATGTTGCCATCGGCATCTGGTGTACTACTTAACTTGGTAACTACAACCTGCCACTTGTTCGTGCTGTTGAACGGAATTTCGGCCATGATCGGACATTCCTTTCGGAGTCGGCTCACCGGGACGTACATGTCACAGTAAGTCAAAATCGCAACATCCGACGGGTTCCCCTTAAACTTCTTTTGTCCTACTATCTCGTCAATGTTTCGAAGCGAATTTCGTGCTGTACCAGTCCACGACAGTGCAGATACGTTGTTTAAGCGGTGTAACTGAAGGTCGCGTAGACTTTCTTCCCTCATGGACGATTCTTGTTCGGAGATGGATGTAGCTCGATTGCATAAGATCCCAGCGCGGAACATCAGGGATTGAGGCTCCTGGCTTAGCAATGATTCTTTCGTACCTCGAATCCGCCGAACAAACTGTTGGTTGAGCCAAGTATCCGTAACAGTCATCTCGTTCTTGGTGAGCGTTCCTGTTTTGTCCGAGCAGATAATGGAACAGGATCCAAGTGTTTCTACACAATCGATTCGCTTCACCAGCACAGATTGCAAGGCCATCCGACGAGCCGCCAAAGAAAGCAAGGATACGACTGTGGATGGCAGACCTTGTGGTACGTTGGCGACCATTATGGTCAGGAACCCATTGATGAAGAGCGTGAAGATCGCTTCCGTGGTATTGGCGCCTTGCAGCAGCACGGCAGCAACAAAACTTATGCTAGCCATGGCAACAGCAATGATTGCCACCAACTTGACAAAGTTACGGACTTCTCTTTGCAAGACAGACTCGCGCGTTTTCGTATCGGATGCCAGCTTGGCGATGGTGCCGATAGCCGTCTTATCTCCAGTGCTCACAACCAAGCCAATCGCCATCCCGTCGAAGCACAGGGAGCCGTTGAAGACTACGTTCTTGCACTCAAATTTCCTAGTGTCTTTGGCCGAGGGTTGATCAGAACACGAAATCGGTTCTGATTCTCCCGTCAGGGAAGAGCACTCGACCTTGAGCCCACGACACAAGAGCAGCACCATGTCGGCTGGCACCTTATCACCACTCGTGATCATGACTAGGTCCCCAGGAACCAAATCAGCCACATCGATAGTCTTTTGTCTGTCATCCCTGTAAACCGTACAATTGGTTGCCAGCAAGTTCTTGAAGGAGTCCATCACCTGCAAAGCCTTGCCTTCTTCGTGAAACTGAAGGAGTCCAGTCAGGAAGACAACAGTCAGCAAGACAATCGCAAGGTACAAGTTGGTATTGCCTCCAAGAATGAAAAATGCCACAAGCGACAAAAGGGCGCTGATAATGAGAAGAATCAAAAACAAACTCTGATACTGCTGCAGCAATCTCAACCACTCCGGAATTCGAGGAGGCGGCGTCAACACATTCTTGCCGTGGATACTCAGCCGTTTCAAGGCCTCAA
>JAJTHV010000367.1 GCA_021300095.1 Flammeovirgaceae bacterium
CTTCACGTATTCTACCTTGTCGAAGGCCGGAGGTAAAATGCCGGGAAAGTTCACAGACGCATTGTAGGCCTCTTGAGCAAAGTCCACACTTTTGGGGCCTAGTTTCATCATCTTGGCGCGTTCATCATTCGAAAGCGAAATCAGAAAGGGCATTTTAGATTCGATGATTTTAATCGCTGATTTTACAGCATCGATGTCTGCCTGGGGCATGACAAACGAAATGGGAGATTTGTTCATGTTTTTTTTGATTTTAGTTGATAGTTGCTTTTTTACCTCGTCTTCAGGGATGTTGACTTTATGAATTCGAGGTATCAAATTCATTCCAATTTGCGTGCCAATCAAAAAACGCGGAAATTGATATTAATTTGAGGGTTCAACTTTCAGGCCTGACGAAATAAAACGAAATCACTAACGAAATAAAACGAAAAATGGCGTTTTTAGAGCGGTAAAAATGCCATTTAGAAAATGATTTAACGTGAGATTTCAAAATAGCAATTGCACACACCTATGAATTACCATATCGACTGGCTGAAAGCCAGATTTGATCAAGGGGAAACACTCAAGTACATCTTCTTCTGGGGGCATACCAACAAAGACCAACAAGAAGTAGGCAAGTTTGTATTTAGTCAATGGTACCCTGCGCCATTTACGGTGGACGGCATAGAATACAAAACTTCAGAACACTGGATGATGGCGCAGAAGGCTTTGCTTTTCCATGACACGGCTGCATTCAATGATATTCTCAAAGCTGAAAAGCCGGGAGAAGCCAAGGAAATTGGTCGGAAGATTGTGGGATTTGATGAAGCCCTGTGGAATAACCAGCGATATGAAATTGTCAAAACAGGCAACATTCATAAGTTTGGTCAGCATAACAAGTTGAAAGATTTCTTGTTGGGCACTGCCGATCGTGTGCTGGTGGAAGCGAGCCCTACGGATGCTATCTGGGGCATCGGATTGCCACAGGATTCACCCGGGGTAGACAACCCTCATAATTGGAGAGGTCTAAACTTATTGGGTTTTGCGCTGATGGAAACGCGCGACTATCTCCAGGAGTTGAGTTGATTCTTTTCAAAAAATAGATTGCAAATGACCGATTCGTTGGTACAACATATCGAACGATTTATTTCTGTTTCAGATCCATTGCGAAAGAGACTTCAAACAATCGCTCTTCCTAAAAAGATTCGGGAAGGAAAGTTCCTGCATCAGCCGGGCCAAGTATGTGCGCATACCTATTTTATCTGTTCCGGCTTGGTGCGCATTTATTACAAGAAAGGAAATAAAGAAATAACGGATAACTTCTCTGCGGAAGGAGAGTGGATCACGTCAGTCTACAGCTTTATGACCCATGTGCCCGATCATTGTTTTATTCAAACGCTCGAAGACTGCGAACTGCTAGCCATTGATATTCAGCAATTAGAAAAGTGTTTCGTAGATTTTCCGGAGATGGAACGCTTCGGCAGGATGCTCATGTCCATGTACTTTGTAGAACAGTCGGAGCGAATCATCACCATGCGATTTCATTCGGCTGCCGAGCGCTACCGCTATTTTCTCAAAGTAGGCAAGCACAAAATACACCGCGTGCCACTGGGCATGCTCGCTTCTTTTTTAGGGATGACGCAAGAAACACTCAGTCGAGTACGATCCGCCAAAGACGTTTTTTGATTTAGATCAAAAGCAGCAATCGGTAAGATCGGTAGTTTTGTACCGCACGATTACAACGGCAACAAATGACACGAAAGACCTACGCATCGATTGGCCTCGCATCGGCTGTACTTTTCTGGACGACCTACTTGATCATGTCTTACCTACGGCCGGAATATCAGTTTCTTTATAAGGCTGTTAGCGAATTGGGCTCTGTCGATGCACCCAACAAGTGGATATGGAATGTATTGGGTTACATCTTGCCGGGCATACTGATCAGCATCTACTCAGTGGGCTTGTTCAAGGATGTATCGGCAAACCAAGGAAACAAATGGCCATTGATCGGGTTGGCGGGCAGCGGACTACTGATGAGTCTGGCAGGAATCTTTCCGGGCGACTTTGACAACCGGCAATCTCTGACTATGCTGTTGCATTCGCTGGGGAGTTTTGGCAGCTATGTCCTGTTTCTGGTAGCCGCTTTTACTTTTCCAGGGCGCATGGCGCAGTCCAATTACTGGAAAGCTTCAGGGCGCCCCACACTTGCTTTTACTTGGTTGAGCATCCTCTTTGGTTCGTGGCCATTCCTCTTTCCATCCATGCCTGCAGCAGGTCAGCGACTGGTCTTTCTCTTTTACTTTGCGTGGATTGTTTATACTGCGATCAAACTGTGGCAGCGAGGTGAGGAAAGTGTAGGCAATCGGTAGGCTGAGTTTCTCGAACAAACTAATTCAGATACTTGCCAAACACTTCAATGAATGGGTCTCGGTTCAATACCGTATAAAAGAACAAAGCCCCCAGCCAGCCATGAAGGATACCCAGCACATAAATATTGCGCTCTTTGAGAAAGACATAGCCATAAAAAAGAGCCAGTAAAAAAGTACCACCGATTAACCACACATGTGGATAATGAATGAGTGCGAATAGGGTAGAAGCACCAAGTACGATGAGTCCACTTCTCTTCTTGTGCGCATCCAAGTCTTGCAGGTTGCCTGCTACGAGCGCAATCACCAGAAACTGTTGCAGAATGCCCCACAGCGGATAAATCAAAAGAATCGGAAGAAGATGCCACGTCCATTGGATACTGTGATTGACGAAACCAATCACAACAAATGAGCCGACAGCCAGAAGCGCAAATGGCATGACACGTTTGGAGACGCTCAGCCAATTGTCCAAGCGAAATCCCCAATGAAGAATACGATCCGGATGGTGTTTACGATTCCAAAGAACATACAAAACCCAACCAAGAATAACGAGCGATATGAATGGCAACCGCCAATTCAATACATCCATGAAGATGATCTTACCGATGGCAGTCAGCACAGCAAACGCAATCTCGATTATCTTTTGACGCTGGCTATTCACTTAGCGAAATAGATCTGAGCTGATGTTACTCTAAAAACGCATCCATCGCCACAGTAGGCTTGCCGGTTTCATCAAAGGCTCCCATTTCGTAGCCTTTCCATTTCTTATAACATTGTGGCTCCCAATAAAAGACACCCAGCCCTTGGTTGTTGGTTACACTTTTGGTCTTTGCGATGATGTCACTCAAAAACAGTTTGGATTTTTCGGCTTCGGTATTGGGCATGCCTACTTCCACCACCATCACCGGTGTGCCATAGCGCCCCACCATGTCATTCATGTTAGTCAGACATTTTTGATTGGTAGCCGCCCATCCGTTGATGCCATCGGGTGCCCAATACGGATACAGCGACATACCGATGATATCCCAGTTGGCACCATTGGCTTTCAGGCCATCAAACATCCAGCGAAACAAGCCATTATCATGTCCATTGGATAAGTGTACAATCACCTGCGTGCTGCTGCTCACTTCTTTCACGGCTGTATAGCCCGCTTGCACCAAGCCTGCAAAGTTGGCCATCGACTTAGAAGCTCTGCCTACTTCCCACAACATACCATCATTAGTTTCATTGCCCACTTGCACCCATTCAGGCGTGATGTTGTTGAGCTTTAGCGTGTCCATTACCTTCTTGGTATAGGTATACAAGGCCGTCTTCATTTCTTCGTAACTCATTTTCGACCAGGCAGCGGGGATTTTTTGTTTGCCCGGGTCGGCCCAATCATCGCTGTAGTGAAAATCAATCATCAGCTTCATGCCTTGTGCTTTTGCCCGCTGCGATTTGATCACCACATCACGGGTGTTGTTCCAACCACTCACCGGATTCACCCACGCACGCAGGCGAATGGAATTAATCCCTTTTTCCTTTAATAATTGAATACATTCTTTTTGTAAACCGTTGTTGTCATAAAACTTAACACCCGCTGATTCCATTTCTGTCAGCCAACCCACATCAGCGCCTTTCGCAAATGGAGCTGCTTCAGGTGTGGTTTCTTTGGGGCTGTTGGAACAACCACAAAACAAGACGAGAAAGAGTGCTGCCGAAGTAAGTGATGGAACGATCGATTTCATAGAAGTAGATTTTATTCGCTATACAATTACAAAGATAAACAATGAGCAAGGTCATATCCTGTCAAACCATGAAGTGTGGAAATAGTTATTTTGTAAGAAGCTGATTAAAAATAGTTTGGCAATTAAAATAATAGCTGTACGGTCGAGACAATCGCGGTGAAATCCTTCCGGTAACGTTTCCAGTTAATGATTGCGATGCTCAAAAATATGCTATGAAAGTAGTAGCTTTAAATTCCTTATTTGGACAATATCCGGTGGCTAAGAAATCGCAATGGGTTACAATTGGAAAGCGCAAAGTTGAGCTAAGTAATCTCGATAAAATTCTCTTTCCTGAAGATGGCATTTCAAAAGCAGAAGTGATTGAATACTATCTCACCATTGCACCCACATTACTCAACTATGTCAAAGGCCGTGCACTCACACTCATCCGTTTCCCCGATGGCATTCACGGTGAAATGTTCTATCAGAAAAACAAACCCGAGTGGGCTCCCGACTGGCTGGAGTTCGCTTCGCTGGGCAAAGAAGAAAAGAAAGATTACATCATCGCTACGGAGCCTGCTTCACTGGTCTGGTTGTCGAATCTAGCCTCGCTCGAATTACATCAGTTGCACAGCCGCAAACCACAATTTGATTTTCCCGATTACCTCGTCTTTGACCTCGATCCTCCCGAAGGCTATTCATTTACCGATGTGGTGGAGATTGGTTTTAAGTTGCGTCAGTCCATCGAAGTATTTGGCTACACACCTTTTGTAAAAACAACCGGAGGCAAAGGCATTCACATCTGTTGCCCCATCGAGCCGAAGCACGATTTTCATACCGTGTTTGAAGCAGCGCAATTAATCGCGCAGCCTTTTGTAGAAAGAAATGCAACCACTACAACACTACACATCAAGAAAGAAGCACGCAAGGGGCGCGTGCTCATCGACATCTATCGCATACGCTCAGGCCAAAGCATTGTGTCGCCTTACAGTCTGCGGGGCAGGGTAGGTGCGCCCGTTTCCATGCCACTTTCGTGGGATGCGTTAGCGCGTGTGAAAGACCCGAAAGAGTTTCATTTAAAGAATGCACTGGAGAAAGTGGTGAACGATGGCGATGCCTGGGAAGGAATGGACGCGTATTCGGTCAGCTTGCATACACATCGGAAAACAGTAGTGGCGAAAGAACTGCCCCCTTCAAAGAAACGAAAGACACCGGAACAACTGGAATCATACGAACAAAAGCGCGACTTCAACAAGACACCCGAACCGGAAGCAAAAGTAGAGATCAGTGGTGGGAATAATTTTGTCGTGCATCGGCACCATGCTTCGCATTTGCATTACGATTTGCGTTTGGAACAAGAGGGTGTGTTAAAGTCTTGGGCCGTGCCAAAAGGCTTGCCTCCTTATCCGGGCGTCAAGCGGTTGGCCGTGCAAACGGAAGATCACCCGATGAAGTATCTCACGTTCGATGGCACCATTCCGAAAGGACAATATGGCGGTGGCGAAATGTGGATTTATGCCTTGGGGAAATACCAAATCACCAAAGACAAGAAAGATGGCTTTTATTTCCGACTCACCAGCAAGGAAGTGAACGGAGAATATCGTATTTACAAAATCAAAGCAAAGGAGTGGTTGCTGGAGCGAGTGGACACGCCACAGATTAATTACTTGCATGATACGATTGAGCCGATGCTTTCCGACAGCACGAATGTAGTTCCCAAACGAAACGACTATTCATACGAAGTAAAGTGGGATGGCATTCGGGCGCTCCTTTACATGGAAGATGGACAAGTGCGCATTTTAAGTCGCAACAAAAATGATATCACCAAACAGTTCCCCGAACTGCAGGTGGCGGACAAAGCCTTTCGCGCTACGTGTGGCGTGTTTGATGCGGAGATTGTGTGTTTGGATAAACTGGGGAAGGCAGAGTTTAAAACGGTCATCAAGCGGCTGATGAGCAGTGGCGAAACGAACATCCAACGGTTATCAAAATCGACTCCGGCTTATTGCTACCTCTTCGATTGTTTGTATTTAGACGGACGTAGTTTGATGCACGAGCCGCTGCACAAACGCAAGGTATGGTTGCGCGATGCCGTTCGCCCGGAGACTCCCTACCGCATCAGCGAAAGCGTAGAAGATGGAGAGAGCTTGCTGGAAGCTGCCCGCGAATTGGGGTTGGAAGGCATCATGGCAAAAGACATGAATGGCCGATACTTGCCCGGTAAGCGAAGCGATGCGTGGTTGAAGATAAAGATTCGCAATACACGCGATTGTGTGATCATTGGCTACAATCCCGGCAAGGGCGATCGGGCCAGTACATTTGGAGGTTTGCACATTGCCGAGCTCATCGATGGCAAGTTGGCGTACCGCGGCAAAGTAGGTTCCGGTTTTGATGATGCTACCTTGAAGGAAGTTTTTGGAGAGATCAAAAAACTAAAAGAGGTGAAGAAACCAATTACCGAAAAGGTAATGGATGAAAGGACAAGCATCTGGATTGAGCCACATTTACTGACGGAAATCAGTTTTGCCTCCCTCACACCCGATGAACACTTTCGCGAGCCGGTATTTGTGCGACTCAGACCTGATCTTACTATTTAAAAAAGCCGTACTTTTGTTTCAATTATTATTGATATGGCAGCAGATGCTTCTCTCTTTTTAAAGAACCTTTGGTACCTCGCTTTTCATAGTTCCATGTTGAAGAAGGGACAAGTGATTGGTAAGGAAATGCTGGGCGAAAAAATAGCGATCGGTCGCGATGCACAAGGTACTGTGTTTGCTTTGCGCGATAATTGTCCACACCGCGGTGTTCCATTGTCTCAAGGATGGTTTAAAAACGATATCATTCAATGTTGCTACCACGGCTGGACATTCAATACCAAAGGCGTTTGCACCGGCATCCCGGCCATGCCTCCGGATGCTACCTTCGACCCATCTAAGATCAAAGTATTTCAATATCCGGTTGCTGAAGTGAATGATACCATCTGGGTTTATATTCCGGAAAAGAAGTTACCGAATACCATTCCCAGCGAACCACCACCTAATTTAGTGCTTACACCTGATCAGAAATTCAAACACGTAGAAACAGTGATGATGCCGGCAGATATTGATCATTCTGTAATCGGATTGATTGATCCGGCACACGTTACATTCGTGCATCAGTCATGGTATTGGCGATCCGCTTCGAAACTCAAGTTGAAAGAGAAGAAATTTGAGCCTACGGCTCGGGGTTTTAAAATGGTACGACACAAGCCTTCCGGTAATTCCAAAGGATATGGAATATTGAAAGGAGGAACCAGCACGGAGATCACGTTTGAGATTCCGGGTATCCGCACCGAACATATTTTGGTAGGAGAGAAGAACCAGGTAGTTTCCATCACGGTGTTAACTCCAATTAACGAAAATCAAACCGAGCTGACACATATTCTGTATACCGATATAGCCCTTGCCAATTTCTTATGGCTTCCACTGAAGCGATTGGGAAAACAATTTATTGGGCAAGACTTAGGTGTGTTTAACAAGCTGAATGAAGGCTTGAAATCCAAGCCTACGCTTTCGCTGATTGGTGAACCTGATTTGCAAGCACGCTGGTACTATGAGATCAAACGCTTGTGGGCAATTTCACAACAGAACAACGAACCGTTTGTTAACCCGGTCAAGCCTCAAACTTTGCACTGGGTTACGTAGCCGAAGGCGAAACTCTACATTTAATCCGTAGCTCCTGTCATGCCGAGGCACGAGGCATCTTCTCTATAAACTAAGCTTCATTGACCGAAGATGTCTCACTTCGTTCGACATGACAAGAGTTTCGGTGTACACGCTTTTATTCTTTTCCTGTCATGCCGAGGCACGAGGCATCTTCTCTATAGCTACTAAGCTTCATTGACCGAAGATGTGTCACTTCGTTCGACACGACAAGTGCCTCGATACATGTGCTTTTACTCTTTTCCTGTCATGCCGAGGCACGAGGCATCTTCTGTATGATATTCTAAAGACTCAGAATTTGACGGGAGCAACCATCGTCATTTCCTCGTTGGTGATCGGATGATAAAAAACCAGTTGCTCTGCATGTAATGCAATGCAGTCTGGTTTGTACGCAGAGTTTGATCCATACAATACATCTCCAACAATAGGGCAGCCCAGGCTCGCCAGTTGTGCCCGAATCTGATGATACTTGCCTGTCTCCAATTGAATATCCCATTCAGTATACAAATCTGATCCTTTCTTTGTTTTGTATTGAAGTTTGGCCAGTTCAGTAAACTCTATTGGTTCTTCATAAAGTGCTCCTTTCTTTTTCTCCTTGCGATGCCAATGGATCAGTTCACCTTCAGCTAATGCGGGCGCATTTGTCGTCAGCGCTTTATAGAATTTTTTGACCTTCCGTTCCGCGAATTGCTCGCTCAGGTTTCGGAGATGCTCTCTGCTCTTTGTAAAAAGCACAATGCCACTCACCGGTCGGTCCAACCGATGCAAGTGTTGAACATATGATTCGAATCCGGTCTTTTCCTTTAGATACTTCTTTACTTCGGCCAACAGATTTGGATGCCCATTTCGATCAGGCTCCACCATCAATCCACTTGGTTTGTTAACTACCAAGAGAATTTCATCTTCAAACAAAATGGTGGGTTGAATATCCATTCACGAAATAACATAAAAAAAGGGCCGAAGCCCTTTTTTTGAGTGAGTAGTTTTACTTATGGCTTATTTACCGGAAGGCTTGTTCCCTTAAATTTCGAAAGATCGGCCTTAGGCACCACAGCTGTAAACTTGGTATTGATAGCATCAATAATAAGGTTTGCCATAAATGCATAACCTCTGCTGTTCGGATGCACTCCATCTTCTGAGAAAACGCCAGTTGGAGGAGGCATTGTAGGTGTAATTGTAATGCCATTATAAACACCTGCTTTATTTGTAACAAGTGCACTAAATGTAGCATTTGCATCAGCAAGAGCTAGTTTGGTAGGGTTTGCATCGGCTACTGCTTTAATGATATTATTAAATGCAACCGTGCGCGCTTTTACTTCGGATGTTTCAGATGGAATTAGAACGTATTTGTCTTCCAGAGGAACGGTGATTCCGATAATAGCCTGTGCATTACCACCAACAGTTGTTCCTAGTACAGATCCGGCAGTCAGTGTAAGCAAATCACTTGAAGTAGCTTGTCTTGCTCTGCGGTATGGCTCAAGTCCTGCACGTTGTTCAGCAGTTATAGCTCCGGCACCTTGAAGGGCATCAAAAGCTGCGCCTAAATCAGTTAACGTTTCATCCGTAATGACAGCAGCATTTTTTGAAGAGGCTGCGAATGTAATTTTCCGGGCATCTAAACCTGCCGGGGTTAAACCGAATGCGGTCATTAATGCTGTATTTGCCTTAATGCCATCAAGCACTCCATTATATCCTGCGAAACCTGTGTTTACCTGAGTGGCAGTCGCAGCATCCAATGGAATAGCATTCCAGGCAACTAATGAGAAATAAGGAATGGACGTAACATCGGGGATATTTACAAGCACACCCTTTGCGTTTGGAAGGTTGCCAAGTATGCTTGCAATTGCTCCATTGTATTGTGTTGTGAAGTTGGATTCTGAAGTGAATATGGCAGGGTTAGAAGCACCACCAGTTGCATAGCCCAAAACGTCATTGTTTCCTAAATCGAATAAGAAAAATGTAGGTGCAGCAGCGATAGCATCGTCTAAGATTGTCTTTACACCAGGAGCAGACGCGAATCGAGCCCACAATCCATTGAAAAAAGGCGAAGCAGGATTACCTGTATCTGGAGTCAATGCTTGACCTAACAAAATGCCAGGTACAGCAAAATTGTTCAATTTAGTCTTATCACCCGTGTATGCAGTGGGAGCAGAACCTCCAGCATTATAAGGAGCAGGCATCCCGGGTGTTCCTACAGGTGCAGGAGAAGCAGTCTTTGGGCCAGCAACACCATCAGCATCATATAAAATCAATCGACCCAGTGTAATAGTGCCGGCTGTACCGGAAAAGCCATATACCGAATTGATGTCGGGTTGATTGAATGCCAAGGTGGTTCCCTGAGCTAAAGAAAACTGAGTAGAGAGAATCTTTGGAAGTGAGTTAGCCTGACCTTCGTCAAACAAAGCACCGGATTGATAACCTGCAGTTAATGAGTTGCCAATGGCCACAAACTTGGTAAAATCGGCAGTTCCTTTGGAAGGAGTTACCACTACGGGTGGAGTTACCGTTGGCGCGGTAAGCTTCACATCTTCCTGCTTACAGGCCCCAACCAATAAGATGGTTGCAAGAGCCGAATATATGATATTGTTATTTTTCATAGTGTGAATATTCTACGTGGATTAATTTAAGAATTCATCAAACGTAATAGAGATATAGTATTGTTGGCCAACAAATGGTGATCCCAAGTTGGTGCGGTAGTCGCCTCCACCTAAGTTGGTAGCACCTAATTTAATCAGCGATTTCATGCTCGATACTTTGTAGTTAACCTGAGCATCCAATACGCCAAATGCCGGTACTGTCCAGGGTAGGTTGTTTCCATAAGAAGAAACCCAATCGAAGGCTTGCTGCCAGCGATAATTCACATTGAAGCCTAAATTCTTTACAACTTTGCGGTTGCTGATACCAACACTGAAACGGTTGTTTGGCGTGTTGAATGCTGGATTAAATTCAGATGTTAGATTAGCATCTAAATCCGCATAGTTGTAATTACCAGTGACAATAAAGTTCTTTGGCAAGCTATAGGTTAAACCTAAACCTACACCGTATGATTTAACCTCTTCAGTTGAGTTATTGTAAAGAGAGAAGAGTCTGCCAGGGGCAGAAGTAACGCCTTGATGTACAACGGCATTCTTACTGGCCACTATCTGAGATCCTAAGAAATTAGTGTAAGAAGTATAGTAACCATTCAAATCAACCAATAATTTTCCACCAATCATTAAGCCTTTGTAACCGGCTTCGATAGATTTCAACTGTTCAGGCTGCACGTACGCTACATTAGCCGTTTGCAAAGCTGCAATGGCAGCGGGAGACCCGGTTGGTGTTCCATCTGCGGCAAGAACTCCGCCTAAGTTTCTAAAGTTAGTATACGAAGTCTGTGTATAAGAACCTCCATTATGTACACCATATCTTCCTGCGTTTCTTTCTGCGCTTCCTAACAAGGTAGCACCCGAAGTAGGGAAGAAGATAAACTGAGCTTGGGTGTCAGGATTTCTGAAACCTGTTTGGAACGAAGCACGGATGTTGTTATCCTTATTGATTTCATAAACAGCTGAAAGGCGAGGGGAGAGCTGTCCATTGAAGTTTTCATTCTTGTCATAACGAACAGAACCTGTAACCTTAATCTTTTCAGCAAATGTTTTAGCGATCTGCGTATAAGCACCATATTCATTAATCACGACACGTGAAAAATTCTTACCATCAGCA
>JAJTHV010000379.1 GCA_021300095.1 Flammeovirgaceae bacterium
ACCAATCAATTGTCTTTTCGATGCCATGGTCAAAAGTTTCTGATGGCTTCCAGCCAAGTTCAGTTGTGATTTTGGTTGCATCGATGGCATATCTCTTATCATGACCTGCACGATCCTGCACAAATGTTATCAACTTTTTATACGACTCATTTTTGAGACGAGGCTTTCGTTGATCTAAAATGGTACAAATCCGATCTACAATCTGATTATTGTTGCGTTCATTGTTACCGCCAATATTATACGTTTCTCCACTTCTTCCCTTTTGAAAAACCAAATCTATGCCCGTGCAGTGATCCAACACATACAACCAGTCGCGCACATTTTT
Source organism: Flammeovirgaceae bacterium (assembly GCA_021300095.1). Classification (GTDB taxonomy): domain Bacteria; phylum Bacteroidota; class Bacteroidia; order Cytophagales; family Cyclobacteriaceae; genus ELB16-189. The sequence goes on from JAJTHV010000379.1 coordinate 326, forward strand.
ACCATCGCCATAAATAGGAATGGATTGTTCGGCCAACGCTTTACGGATGATGGTAGGAATCAATTTTTCAGGATGTTGTTTAGGCCCATAGTTATTCGAGCAATTGGTTGTGACTACATTCATGCCATACGTGTGAAAGTAGCTACGCACCATCAAATCGCTGCTCGCTTTTGATGCTGAATAAGGACTATTGGGTGCATACGGAGTCGTTTCTGTGAACAATCCTGTTGTTCCAAGTGAACCAAATACTTCGTCTGTAGAAACATGCAAAAATCGTTTTGCTTCAGCGCTTTGCTTAAATTGAAAAGGTGCTTCCATCCAACTCTTGCGCGCAACATCAAGTAATGTAAATGTTCCAAACACATTTGTTCGAATAAATGCTTCCGGACCATGGATGGAATTGTCTACATGCGATTCAGCTGCAAAGTGCATCACTCCATCAAATTGATAGGTGGCAAACAATTGCTCCACAAGAGAACGATCGCAAATATCTCCTTTTACAAAAGTATAACGACTATTGTCTTTTACTTCTTCCAGATTTTTCAGATTCCCAGCATACGTCAAAGCATCCAAATTTACGATGTGATAATCTGTATGCTCACTCACAATGTAGGGAATGAAATTGGAGCCAATAAAACCTGCTCCGCCTGTCACTAAAATATTCTTCATAGCCGAATCAATTGTTTTCAACTAAAACCTAAATTTTGCATTTGCCAATGTGGGGTGCTGCTGATCGCGTTTTGATAAAATAACTTGATCCAACGAAATACCCCATTCAATATTCAAATCCGGATCAGAACAAATGATACCGCCTTCTGCTTCCGGATGATATGTTTCATCGCACTTATACAGTATTTCTGCTTCATCACTTAGCACCAAAAAACCATGCGCAAAGCCTTTTGGCACGAGCACTTGCTTTTTATTTTGGGCAGACAACTCTAAAGTAAAAACTTTTCCAAACGTGTTTTTCTCTTTTCGTAAATCGAGGGCTACATCAAGTATAGTTCCACTTAACGTGCGAATCAATTTAGTTTGAGCATAGGGTGCATTCTGAAAATGCAGGCCTCTCAATACTCCTTTACGGGATCGGGACTGATTGTCTTGTATAAATCGAATATCAACTCCTTGTGCTTTGATTGCTTCATAATGGTACGATTCCATAAAGTAGCCGCGTTCGTCTTCGATTACTTTAGGTTCGATAACATACAAATCGTCAAATCCGGTTTCAATCAATCGCATAGGTTATGCTATTTCTTTTATCATTACTTAATAACCACTTTCTCATTTAGGACTTTCATCAAATACTGCCCGTATTGATTTTTCAAAAGCGGTTTTGCGAGCTCCTCCAACTGTGCCTTCGAAATATATCCCTTCCGAAAAGCAATTTCTTCCAAACATGCAATCTTCAAACCCTGGCGCTCTTCGATGGACTCCACAAAAGTAGAGGCACGCAACATGGATTCATGTGTCCCTGTGTCTAACCAAGCCATTCCACGACCCAACAATTTTACATTCAAGCTTCCCTCTTTCAAATAAAGATTATTCAAATCAGTAATTTCTAACTCGCCACGTGGTGATGGTTTAATTGTTTTAGCCTTTTCAACAACTGTGTTATCATAAAAATACAATCCGGTAACTGCATAATTTGACTTTGGCTCCTTCGGCTTTTCTTCAATCGATAAAACTTTGCCTTCATCATTAAATTCTACCACTCCATATCGGTTGGGATCATTAACATAATAACCAAAAACCGTTGAGCCCTTTTCAATTTTACTCGCTTGCTCTAATTGTGCAGAGAAATTGTAGCCGTAGAAGATATTATCACCTAAAACCAAACAGGCAGAGCTATTGCCTAAAAAAGATTCTCCCAGCAAAAACGCTTGCGCCAATCCATCGGGTGATGGTTGTACTTTGTATTCCAATTTAATCCCAAGTGAAGATCCATCGCCTAACAATTGTTGAAAGAGCGGAAGATCATGTGGTGTAGAGATAATGAGAATCTCACGAATGTTTGCCAACATCAACACCGACAATGGATAGTAAATCATTGGCTTATCGTAGATGGGAAGCAGTTGTTTGGAAACCGCTTTAGTCAGTGGATACAATCGTGTTCCCGATCCGCCCGCAAGAATAATTCCTTTCATGTGTTTATAATTTATTTTCTAAAGCCACATGGGCTGAAACAAACACGCAATTGATGAAAACCTTTTAATGGCCATTTCATCGTATTACTCTTTACCTCTCAATTGATATGCCAACTCGATCGATGGCTTAGCATCCGCCAATCCAAATCCTCGTCCGGCTAAAATCTCTTTATAACTGGTTGTATGAAGTTCCGTAAAACCATCGCTAAACTCAATCTCGTTTCCATTCATGGTCAGCGAGCGATACGTGCGCTTGCCTGCTTTGCGAACTTCTACAGGCAAATGTTCTTCGTTGATACTCAGCGACCATTTGATCCGCGCTTTTTCCAACTCTAAGAATCCTTTTGCGTGATCGGCTTCATTCTTCTCAACCGAACTGCTCTTCAATCCTCCAAATACCCACAACAACATATCGAAAAAATGTATTCCAATATTGGTCGCAATTCCTCCGGACTTTATTTCTTCTCCTTTCCAACTGTGGAAATACCATTTGCCGCGCGAGGTGATGTAGTTCAAGTCCACATCAAAAACTTTACCTGCCGGAGCCGCATCAATCTCTTGTTTTAACTTTTGAATATTCGGATGCAAGCGCAATTGCAAGATGGTGTAAACCCGTTTACCGGTTTCCCTCTCAATTTCTTCCAAAGCTTCTACGTTCCACGGATTGAGCACCAATGGTTTTTCGCAAATAGCATCAGCTTGATGACGCAACGCAAACCGAATGTGTGAATCGTGCAGATAGTTAGGTGAACAAATGCTTACGTAATCGATCTTTTGTCCTAAACGTTTCAGTTTATCAATGTGCCGGTCGAAGCGCTCAAACTCCGTGAAGAAATCTGCTTTTGGAAAATAGCTATCCATTATGCCTACGCTATCGAAGCGATCCAGAGCAGCTACTAGATTATTGCCGGTATCTTTAATTGCCTGCAAGTGGCGTGGAGCAATGTATCCGGCTGCTCCTATCAATGCAAAATTCTTCATCCTATCGTATAATTAAAGCTTACTTACTTTACCTTCTTTCAGTTGGTATTTGTCGTGGCTCTCGGGGCATTCTGCTATTCCAGCCTTATCAAATACCAGTTTATGACCATACTCACTCATCCATCCGGTTTGCTTAGCCGGGTTGCCTACTACGAGTGCATAGTCAGGCACATGCTTCGTTACTACCGCACCGGCTCCAATAAATGCATACTGTCCAATATCATGTCCGCAAACAATCGTTGCATTGGCACCAATCGATGCGCCTTTCTTAACGGTTGTTTTGCTATACTGACCTCGTCTGTTGACTGCACTTCGTGGATTGATCACATTGGTGAAAACCATCGATGGCCCGAGAAACACATCGTCTTCACAAATCACTCCGGTGTAAATTGAAACGTTATTCTGGACTTTTACATTCTTACCCAAAACAACATCCGGAGAAACCACCACATTCTGTCCGATGTTACATCCTTCTCCAATTTTGCAATTGGGCATGATGTGTGAGAAGTGCCATATCTTAGTACCTGCACCAATATCACAACCTTCATCTACGATGGCACTCGGGTGGACGTAGTAGGATTTATCATCAGGCATGGCGGGAATATTCTTTAATGGTTGAACAAATGTACATCAATTCGTCATTCGTCATTTCGGTGTGAATAGGCAACGAAATTACTGTTTTGGAAAGTTGCTCAGTAACAGGAAAAGAGCCCGGTCCAAATCCATCCAATTTGTATGCCGTTTGAAAGTGCAACGGAATCGGATAGTAGATCATGGTTGGAATTCCCTTTTCTTCCAAATACTTTTTGAAATGATCGCGATTTCCGGAGTTAACCTTGATCGTGTATTGGTGAAATACATGTGTGGAGTTTTTAGCCCTTACGGGGATGGTGACAAAATCAACAGAACTTAACTGTTGATCATAGAAAGCAGCCGCTTCATTTCTTTTGCGGGTGTATTCATCCAGATACTTGATCTTCACCAAAAGTATAGCTGCCTGCAGCGTATCCAACCGGCTGTTCACACCAATCAAATCGTGCTGATATTTTACTTTCTGGCCGTGATTGGCCATCATCTTTACACGTTCCGTCAATTTTGCATCGCCACAGAAAATGGCTCCGCCATCACCAAAGCATCCTAAATTTTTAGAAGGGAAAAACGAAGTAGTGCCGAGGTCGCCCATCGTGCCGGCCTTCATCATCTTTCCGTCAGCGAAAGTATACTCTGCACCCAATGCTTGAGCGGCATCTTCGATGACATAAATATTTCTTTTCAATGCAATTTTCAAAATCGCCTCCATGTTGGCACATTGTCCATATAAGTGCACCGGCACAATCGCTACTGTTTTAGAAGTGATTTTCTCTTCAATTTGATTTACGTCAATCGTAAACGTATCGGCATCTACATCAATGAACACAGGTTTCAGTCCAAGCAGGGCGATCACTTCGGCCGTGGCTACGTAGGTATGCACAGGTAAAATAATTTCATCACCCGGTTTGAAGTCAAGTGCCATCATCGCTATTTGCAAAGCATCGGTGCCATTGGCACAAGTCACCACCGAACAATTTTGATTATGCTTCGATAATGCCTCTGAAAACTGCGTCACCTGTGGCCCTTGAATAAAGGCCGTAGAATTCAACACCTCTTGTATCGCAGCATCGATCTCCGACTTTATCCGAAGGTATTGCCCCTGCAAATCCACCATTTTTATTGATTGGCTCATTTCAATCCTCTTAGTTTTTTTTCCCAATTCCAGGCATGGAGTAATGAATCTTCTAATGTTTGCTCTGCCTTCCATTTTAAAATTTCGTGCGCCTTTCTCGGCTCTGCGTAGATCTTCTCCACGTCACCTGGTCTGCGTGCGCCAATGGTGTAGTTTAATTTTACACCCGTGGCTTCTATAAATTTTTTTATCAACTCAAGCACCGTCTCGCCCTTACCTGTACCAATATTAAATGTCTCATACGGTGTGGTAATCGAATCGATGGCTTGCACCGCTTTCACATGTGCTTTTGCTAAATCCACAACGTGAATAAAATCGCGTACGCAACTGCCATCAGGTGTATTGTAATCATTTCCAAAAACGGTGAGCTGTGGTCGGATACCGGCTGCTGTTTGTGTAATAAACGGCACGAGATTAGAAGGTGTGCCAATCGGTAGTTCGCCAATCAAAGCGCTGGGGTGTGCTCCTACCGGATTAAAATAGCGTAACGAAATAACCTTCAGATTTTTATTTGATACAGTGGCATCTTCTAAAATGCGCTCACACATTTGCTTAGTTGCGCCATAAGGCGATTCTGCTTTTTTAAATGGAGCCGACTCATCCACAGGAATATGATCGGGTTGGCCGTATACCGTGCATGAAGATGAAAAAATAATCTTGCTAACGCCTGCATTTTTCATCTCCGCCAAAAGTGTTACCATCGAAAGCAAATTATTGCGATAGTACAACAGTGGATTTTCTACGGATTCGCCTACGGATTTGTACGCGGCAAAGTGAATAACACTGGCTATTTTTTCTTTCTCAAATACAGATTGCAGGAAGGAAGCATCAGCACAATCGCCCTTGTAAAAACGGACTGGCTTACCCGTAATTTTTTCAATGCCTTCAATCATCTGATATTCACTGCGCGAAAGATCGTCCACTAAAACAACCTCAAAATCTTGGTTTATCAGCTCTACCGCAGTGTGCGAGCCAATATATCCGGCTCCTCCAGTCAATAATACTTTAGTCGTGCTCATTTATAATCGTGCAGTTACTGATGACTTTGGTAAAAATCCTTTGATATCGTATACAATGGCATTTTTCTCTTTCAGTTTTTCCAATTCAATCGAAGCAAACTCTTTGTGGCTCACCGCCAACACGACTGCATGATACTTTTGTGATAAATCTGTAGTCAGTGTGAGGTTGTATTCGTGCTTTACTTCAGCTGCATCGGCATGCGGATCGTACACATCCACCTTCGCTCCAAATGTGAGCAATTCATTGATCACATCTACTACTTTGCTGTTGCGAATATCCGGGCAGTTTTCTTTGAAGGTTAAGCCAAGCACTAAAATTTTTCCACCTGAAATGGGCATGTTTGCTTTCGCCATCAGTTTAATTACTTCATTGGCGATGAAGATACCCATGTTGTCATTGATTCTTCTTCCTGAAAGAATTACTTCCGGATGATAGCCTAGACTTTGTGCTTTGTAGGTGAGGTAATATGGATCTACGCCAATGCAGTGACCACCCACCAAACCGGGTTTGAAAGGAAGAAAATTCCATTTTGTAGCCGCTGCTTCCAGCACTTCATGCGTATCTATGCCCATGCGCTGAAAGATCAATGCCAACTCATTGACAAATGCAATATTTACATCGCGTTGCGAATTTTCAATCACCTTAGCCGCTTCGGCAACTTTTAGTGACGATGCTTTGTACGTACCCGCACGAATTACTTTTTTATAAAGCTGATCTACTTTCTCTGCAATTTCAGGTGTGCTGCCGCTAGTCACTTTTCTAATGTCTGCCACGCGGTGCTGCTTATCGCCCGGGTTAATGCGCTCGGGCGAATAGCCTGCAAAAAAATCGACATTAAATTTTAATCCACTCACTTTTTCCAGAATAGGCACACAAACTTCTTCTGTACAGCCGGGATACACCGTAGACTCATAAATAACGATGTCATTTTTTTTCAATACCGAACCAACTGTGCGGCTGGCACTTTGCAATGGTGTCAAATCGGGATTGCGGTATTCGTCAACCGGAGTGGGGACCGTAACGATAAAGTAGTTCGCAGATGCCAACTCTTCCAGCTTGGTTGAAAAGGTAAGCTTGGTTGAACTTTTTAGTTCGGCCTCATCTACTTCCAAGGTGCGGTCGTAGCCTTTTTTCAATTCGTCAATCCGCGATTGATTGATGTCAAAGCCGATTACATCCATCGACTTGCCAAACTCTACGGCCAGCGGCAATCCTACGTAGCCAAGGCCAATGATTCCGATTTTTTCCACTTATATTTTTACTTTATAATATTCCAAATACCAATCCACAAATTTACCAATGCCCTCTTCGATCGAAGTAGCCGGTTTAAAACCGACATCATTCATCAAATCATCTACATCGGCAAATGTTTCAGGCACATCGCCTGCTTGCAGCGGGAGAAAATTCTTCACTGCTTTCTTGCCTAGCTTATTTTCAAGTACTTCAATGAAGTGAAGCAATTCCACCGGCTTGTTATTGCCAATGTTATACACCCGGTACGGTGCAAAGCTGGACGAAGGATCTGGCTTCGTGGCATCCCATGTAGGATTGCCTTTTGGCACATTGGTTAACAAGCGCACAATTCCTTCAACAATATCTTCCACGAAAGTGAAATCACGTTTCATCTTTCCATGGTTATACACATCAATGGGTTTGCCTTCTAAAATAGCTTTTGTGAAAATAAATAAAGCCATATCCGGTCTTCCATACGGTCCGTAAACCGTAAAAAATCGCAGGCCGGTAGTCGGAATGTGGTAAAGGTTGGAATACGTATGGGCCATTAACTCATTGGCCTTTTTGCTTGCCGCATAAAGGGCCAGCGGATGATCTACGTTGTCTTTGGCTGAGAACGGGATTTTCTTGTTGGCACCGTATACTGAGCTGGAGGAGGCATATACCAAATGCTTAATTGCATTGTTTCTGCATGCTTCCAGAATATTCAAAAATCCGTGGATGTTGCTATCCAAATATGCGTATGGATTTTGGATGGAATAACGCACCCCGGCCTGAGCTGCCAGATTGACTACAAAGTCAAACTTCGATTCGGCAAACAACGCGTCCAAGGCTTTCTTATCTTGAAGATCGATCGGGTGAAATTGAAATTGGGGTAATGTTTTTAAGTCGCTCAAACGCGATTCTTTCAAGGTCACTTCGTAATAGGCGTTCATGTTGTCGATACCCGTTACTGTATGGCCCGCTTTGATCAACCTTTTGGTCAGGTGATACCCTATAAAACCGGCCGATCCCGTCACTAAAATCTTGCTCATCTATTTCTATTTAAAAGGACTGCAAAATTAACAAATTGCATAGCTTAACCGACTTTATGCGCTTTCTTTGCACAATTAAAGAGGGGGTAATGTTTCATGGCGCCAATTTTAGCTTTACTGATTAAAGAATCGCGGCTGGAAATCAGGCGAAAATCGGTCATTTCGGGGCTGGCTTTGTACCTTTTTAGCACTGTTTTTATCTACTATATCACCTTTAATCTTCGCCAAAATCTAATCACTCCTTTGGTCTGGAGCGCCTTGTTTTGGGTAACCATTCTTTTTTCTTCGATTAATACCATTGCCAAAAGCTTTATTGGTGAAAAACGAGGTTTAGATATCTACTTTTATTCGCTGGTAAGCCCTGATGTAATCATTCTTTCCAAACTACTTTATAATTTCTTTCTATGTGTTTTATTGGCCCTAGGCGGTTTCGGATTGTTTGTATTGTTTATTGCTAACCCAGTAGGTGATTTGCTGATTTTTCTAGTCACCATCACTTTAGTCTGCTGGGGTTTTTCCGCATCGCTCACCCTGCTTTCGGGTATTGCAGCTAAAGCAAACAACAGCAATGTATTGATGACCGTACTCAGTTTCCCGGTGGTCATTTCGGTGCTTCTATTAGCAATTAAAGTCACTAAAAATTGTATTGATAACTTGGACCGAAGTGTTAGTTATGACGAACTGATTACACTTCTGGCAATAAATTGTCTGGTTACAGCCGCGTCTTATTTGTTGTTCCCGTATATTTGGCGCAGCTAAGGAAAGTGTAGAAAATAACCGTATGCGGACTGTGTGTTTATGAGAAAAAGTTGGTGGAAAATTGTGTCTGTCGGTCTACTGGTTTACACTGTAGTAGGTGGATTTCTGATACCTGTTCCGCGCCTTGCTATTGTTAACGAAACCATTCGAGCGCTGTATTTCCATGTTCCGATGTGGTTTGGGATGGTTTTCATGTTTATGGCATCTACCTACTTTGCTATTCAGTATCTGCGAAAGCCAAATAACCTATACGACATTTATTCCAATGCATTTGCCACTATCGGAATTGTACTCGGTATGTTGGGTATCGTTACCGGAATGATTTGGGCCAACTATACATGGGGTTCTCCGTGGCATGGCGATCCGAAACAAAAC